>JAICPS010000635.1 GCA_025929715.1 Anaerolineae bacterium
CATCGCCGGCTGGTGGTCCCTGCACCGCCGTCTGCCACTGATTCCTATCGCATTTCTCTTCTTAGTCGCCTTGTTGCTGCCCGGCCAGGTGCTGAGGCCGGCCTATGCGCGGCCCCGGCCGCTGACTCCGCAGGAGACGGCGGCCCTTGGCCCCTCGCTCAACCTGACCTTTGGCCGCGCGCCAGATCAAGCGTTTGCAGAGCTGATCGAAGTCAGTGTGCAGGAAAAATCGGTGGCGGCGGGCATCCCGGTTCCCGTGCGCGTGTGCTGGCGCACGCTAGGCGCCGCGGAACGTGATTATTCGGTATTCCTGCAGGTCATCGGCCCCGAAAACAGGCTTATTGCCGGACGGCGCACCTACCCGGGACTGGGCTCATATCCGACTTCGCAATGGGAAGCAGGCGAGGTCTTTTGTGACCTCGTCAAGATCGAAACACGAGCGGAACCGGCTGTCGAGCCGCTCGTCGACCAGGTCGAGGTCGGCATGATCGATCCTGAAAGCAACAGGCGAGTGCCTGTTTTCGACACAGAGGGTAATCAGTTGTCCGTCGCCTTCGTCGATAGGGTTCGCGTTTATTCTGAATCACTGATCGAGCCGGCGGCGCAGGGGGTGGCCGAGGATGGGCCCGCTCTGCAGCTCATCGACCACGTTGTCGAAGATCGTGAGTGGCAAGCGGGCGAGAGCCACGAGTTCGTTTTGCGCTGGGCGGCTTCAACGCCGGTGAGCACAAACTATCAGACCTTCGTCCATTTGCGCGCCGCTGGGGCAGATGAGCCGGTGGCGCAGGCAGACGGCGCCCCGCTTGGTGGTTGGTATCCAACTTCCTGGTGGCCGGTGAACGAAGCCATTGTGGATCGACGCAGCTTTTCCTTGCCCGCCGACGTTCCACAGGGCACATACGATCTGTTTGTGGGCATGTACGCGCTGTCTGACGGGCAGCGCGGCAGCGCCGAATATGATCTGGGCGAAATTGTCGTCAGCCGGTGACAAAATCAATGCGACACACTCCTTCCCAGGCCCCTCCACGCCACGTCGCTTCACACAGAATTGGGTTGGCGCTGATCCTGATTTTTCTGCTGGCATTTGGGCTGCGGCTGTACGATCTGGAAGGGCAATCAATGTGGAGCGACGAGGGTTTGAGCCTCTACCGAGCGCAGCAGCCGCTGGCTGTCGTGCTGGCTAACACAATTACGGTCGACGGCGTGGTTACCACAGATACCAATCCGCCTTTCTACTTTTTACTGCTCCACGGCTGGCGCGCTCTGTTGGGCGAGAGCGTCTTTCTGCTGAGATACGTGGGTGTGCTGGTAGCCCTCCTTTCGATACCGCTGATTTATGGGTTGGGTCGCACGCTTTACTCGGCGCAGGTGGGCATTCTGGCTGCCCTCTTTCTTGCCGTTTCCCCTTTTCACGTCTGGCAGACCCAGGTGCTGCGCAACTATGGGCTGCTGATCACGATTAATCTGCTTTCCGTGTACGGCCTCGCGCGCTACGCCTTTGCATCTGCCGCTGAGGTGGGACGTCCGAAATGGGCTGCGTTGTGGATGGTCGCGGGTGTTTTAGGGATCTATACGCACTATTTTGGGTTTTTGATCTTCGCATTCACGCTGGCGGCTTTTGCCGCGGCGGTTGCGCTACGGCGGCGGGCAGGCGATGGCGCGGGTCGCAGGCGCATGTGGCTGGCGCTCCTGCTGATAGCAGCGCTCGCGCTGCCCGCGTTGCTCGCGGCGTTGGCCCGTTTCCGGGCGGGCCGCCAGATAGACTTTTTCGACGTGGACGCTCTCGGCGTCGCCGTGCAGGCTGCCAGCGCGTTTAGCGTGGGTATGAGCCCTACCCTGACGCATCCCTGGTCCTGGGTTGCGACCGGACTGCTCCTTTTTGCCGCCGGAATCTGGCTCGGCTGGCGGCAGACCCGCGGAGGGACGCTGCTGTTGATCGCTTATCAGGTGTTGCCGCTGGGCATTGTGCTGGCGCTCTCGACCATCAACCCTTTGTTCAACGGCACGCGACATCTGCTCATCGGCCTGCCGCCGTTTTTGCTGCTATGCGCCATCCTGCCCGGCGCGCTCATCCGCGAACGGGCAACGTTCTATCGCCTGGCGCTTTTTGTGGCCGCGCTGTTCATTGTCATTCAGGTCGTCTGGCTGCAGCGCCAGTTCCATCACCCCGACCTTGTTCGGGATGACGTGCGCGCTGTTGCCGAGTATCTTAATCGGATGGCCGACCCTGAGGACAACATTATCCTGCACGACACGCTGATCAAGTTCAGCTTTGATCATTAGTACGACGGCGCGGCGCCCGTTACGGCCGTGCCCCTTTTTGGAAGACAGGACGAGAGCGAGGCCATTGCCCGCTTACAGGCGGCAGGAGAGCAGGGCGAGACCATCTGGTTTCTGACACACCCTGAACCGCGCACCGGCTTCCCGCGCAATCTACTGTCAGAGTGGGCCGAGGAGCATTGGCATCGTCTGAGCAGCGAAGGCTTCCCCTGGTTATGGCTGCCCCTGCAGCTGAGGGCGTACAGCGTCGAGCCCGAGCAAGCGGTGCTGCCACCGGAAGCAACGGAGCAACAGGCTCAATACGGCGATGGCCTGCAATTGCACGGCCTGACTATGC
>JAICPS010000390.1 GCA_025929715.1 Anaerolineae bacterium
AGGTTCTGGCGATCTTCCTTGGCGTGCCCATGGCCCATTTCTGGGGTAGCCACACGCTGAGCGACGGACAGGAGCATGATTACGGCGATGTGATGGCGCTGCGACACAGGATCGTCGGCGGCTTGTTGAAACAGGCCCGCCTGGACGCAGGACGCAGCCAGGAAGAAGTGGCGCAGCAGATTGGCGAAGACAGCGCCACCGTGCAGGGCTATGAGACGGGTCGTGTGGAGATTCCCTTCCTGCAGCTCGAGGAAATGGGCCGCTATCTGGACGTCTCTGTAGACTATTTTCTCGACGGCCGGCGTGGCCCTTTAGGGCGACACGAGGCACAGCAGGAGGTCGACCGGCATTTGCAGGAGCTGCCGCCAGACGTTAGAGAGTTCGTGTCCAGGCCGGTAAACATCGCTTACTTACAGACGGCCATGCGCCTGAGCGAGATGGACGCGGAGCAGCTGCGCAGCATTGCCGCCGGAATTCTTGAAATCACCTATTGATGGGGAGCAACTATCATGTCTGACCAGTTGAAAGAAGAAGGTCTGGCGCTGTTCCGCCGTGGTATGCACGACGAGGCGCTTTCTAAATTTGAGGCAGCCACGCGCTCTTACGCCGAAGCGGGCGACAACGTGGGGCGCGGCGAAGTCCTCAACAATATCGGCGTCGTGCAGCGCGTGCGGCAGAATTGGGACGCCGCCGAAACCGCGCTTGAAGACGCCATCGACCTCTTTGCCAAAGCCGGAGACGACAACCGCCGCGGTCAAGCGCTGGGCAACCTGGGCGATTTTCACGCCTTTCGCGGTAATCCGGAAGAGGCCGCCCGCTACTACAGCGAAGGCGCAGAATTGCTGGCCAGTTCGGGCGACCACGACCGCCAGGCGCAACTCCTGCGCGCTCTTAGCTTGCTGCGTCTGCGGCAGCGGCGCGTGGTGGAAGCCGTGATGCTCATGGAACAGAGCCTCGACGTTCGCCCCCGTTTGAATCTCTTGCAACGTCTGTTACGCATACTCATCCGTAACTCGGGCCGCCTGATCGGCGGACGGTCTTGATGCAAGGACAATAACGGATGGCGCGGCAGACACGCCTTCCGCGTCGCATCAAGTTTGTCTACGGGCTGGGAGATTGGGGCACGGCTGCCTCGACCACGGCCCGCAACGCCTTCTGGTTTTTCTTTCTCACCAGTGTCGTCGGCCTGGACGCGGCCATTGCGGGTACGATTTTTCTCGTAGGGCGGCTGTGGGATGGCATCAACGATCCGCTTATCGGCATGTTGAGCGATCGCGTGCAGACGCGGTGGGGCCGGCGCCGCCCTTTTCTCCTGTTCGCCGCGATTCCATTTGGTCTCACGTTTGCGCTCATGTTCACCGCTCCCCCCTTCACCGAACGGTGGGCAATCGTGCTTTACTTTGTCGCCGTCTTCCTGGCCTTTGACAGCCTGTACACCATGATCAACGTACCGTACTCTGCTCTGACGCCGGAGCTGACGGATGATTACGACGAGCGCAGCAACCTGTCAGGGTGGCGCATCGGGGTCTCGATCCTGGCTTCGCTGATCACGGGCGGCCTTTTCAAGGTGATGGCGGAAAGCGTCTTCGCGCCACAATTTGGCGGCGTCCCGGAAGGGCTGCGGGCCGGTTACTCGCTGGCCGCGCTGCTCTGGGGCGTCACGATGATGATCCCTTACTTCATTCTGTTCAAGGTGATCCGCGAACCGGAGCGCGAGGTAGACCGGGATCCCATCCGGCCCATACAGACGTTCAAAGAAGTGTTTAGTAACCGCCCTTTTCGCCTGGCGGCGCTCATTTATCTGCTTTCCTTCGCTACCGTGGACGTCGTCCTGCTCATCTTCGTGCGTTTTCTCATCGACTACGTGCGAGTGACGCCGGGCTTCGACAACCTGTTGCTGGCGGTCGTGCTGGGCCTGGCTTTCGTCACGATGCCGTTGACCGTGCGCATGATGAACCTGTATGGCAAGCGCCGCACCTATATCGCCAGCATGGGTTTTTTGGCGGTGATGCTGTTGATCATCAGCCAGGTGCCGCCCGGCGGGCAAAATCTGATCCTGATCGCAGCCGTCTTTGCCGGTCTGGGCTACGGCGCTGCCAACGCTATTCCCTGGGCCATCGTGGCCGACGTCATCGAAGTGGACGAGCTGAAAACGGGCAAGCGGCGGGAAGGCGTGTTTTACGGCTACCTGGTTTTCTTCCGTAAGCTGGCGGCGGGCCTGGCGACATTTGGCGTGGGCCAGGTGCTTTCGGCCACCGGTTATATCAGCAGCACGCAAGGCAGCGTTTTTGTGGACCAGCCGGAGTCGGCGTTGCTGGCAATGCGCTTCTTTGTGGGCGTCGTGCCGGCGATCATGCTCTTTCTGGCGATTCTGGCGGCGTGGCGCTATCCTCTGGATCGTGAAATGTTTAACGACATCCAGCGCCAGCTTGAAGTGCGCCGCCAGACGGAATCCGCCGGATAACCTCCCATGCCCAAAGTCGTCGTTTACGCCGTAACAGTTACCGGCGCACAGCAGCTGGAACTTCCCGTTACGCCCGCCTCGCTGCACGACCTACCTGAAGATCTGCCCCTGGGTGTATACACCACCTTTCGCACTTTCGACCACTACAATTTCCTGCACCTTTCCGACCATTTTCGGCGGCTGGAGCAGTCGATGGCGCTTCTGAACTGGCGCTACGTACTTGACGAGGCGGCGGTGCGGCGGGCGCTACACCAGGTGTGCGTCGGCTACGCACACCCTGATGCGCGCGTGCGGATAGACGTGCTGGCGCGCCCGGCAACACAGCTTGCCGGCGACAGCCGGCTGCTGTTGGCGCTGGCGCCCTTCGATCCTCCGCCGGCAGAGGTCTACGAACTCGGCGTGAGCGTCGCGCTGGCGCCACGCCTACGCCGCGAAGAGCCGCGAGCCAAGATGGCGGAGTTCGTACTGGCCCGCCGCGAATATCCGGTGGGCGGCGCGGGCGCTTCGCACGCGGCGGATCCGTATGAATACCTGTTGCTGGACGAAAAGCAGCATGTGTTGGAAGGGAGCAGCAGCAACTTTTATGCCGTGCGGGACGGCGGCGTGCACACCGCGGGCGATGGCGTCCTGGAGGGCATCACGCGCAAAATCGTTCTGCAACTGATAAGCGATGCCGGCATCAAGCTGCGAATGCGCGCTGTGCGGCTGGTGGAGGTTGAGGAGCTAGACGAGGCCTTCCTGAGTAGCTCCTCGCGCGGAGTGGTTCCCGTGCAAGAGATTGACGGCCGCATCGTCGGCGCAGGCCGGCCCGGTCCCGTTACGCAGCAGCTGATGGCAGCCTACGAGCAGTACGTAGCCGAAGCCGTGCGCCCTGCGGTAGCTATGGAGTGACAACTTCAGGAGAAATTTCACAGAGATCCACGGAGATCTGCACGAAGTTCCACAGAGAGAATCCCTCTGTGTAGCTCTGTGAAAAACTCTGTGTGGCTCTGTGTTATCCTGGGTTTCGTCCCTGTCCTATTAACCTGTTGGTAGCTCCATCAATTACTGGCAGGAGTAGCCTTGCTATGATTAAATCACGGCCAGTTATCATCGGGAATGAACGCACTTTGGAGGATGACACAATGTTGAAGGCAGGCGACCCTGCACCCGAATTTACGCTGACCTCAGCAGAAGGCGAACAAGTATCGCTGTCCAACTTTCGCGGGCAGCGCGTGATTCTCTTCTTTTATCCCAAAGCGGGCACCTCTGGCTGCACGCGCCAGGCGTGTGGTTTTCGCGACAACCTGCCGCGAATTGAAACGGCGGGCGCCACGGTTGTCGGCGTCAGCCCCGACAGTCCCGCGGCGTTGGCGAAGTGGAAAGAGGAAGAGGGCTTCACCTACACCCTGCTCTCCGATCCCGATCACGCCGTCGCCGACAGATACGGCGCCTGGGGTGAAAAGACGAACTTCGGTCGCACGTACGAGGGCATCATTCGCAGCCACGTAGTGATCGACGAAGAAGGGCGGCTGGCGGACGTGCAAATGAACGTCACGCCGGAACAGAGCGTAGAACGCGCGCTGGGGGCATTGTAGTCTAGAGAGAGGTGACCGGCACGTCCAAAGTGCCTGTTACCTGAGGCCAATCAGGAACCGCCCGTCCAGCAGCAGCCGCTCCTCGCCGTCGTAGACGGGCAGGCGCGCCGTGGGGTCTTCTACGGGATAGAAGCCAACCGCAATTTGCACTTCCTCTGCTGATACATCGGACGCATCTAGAGTGATGGTATCGGCAATGATCTCCCCCTTCACCCACTGCCCGGTAGGATAAGTTCCATTCTGCGGCGCGCCGTCGGTCTGAGCCAGAGGGCCGCCGTTCTCGTCGTCTAGCAGGTGTACGAAACGAACGTAGTCGGCCTGCCCCTCCTCTAGCGCCTGCCAATAAAGCGTTAGTTGCAGCGAGCCGGAATCTTGCGCCAGCTCGTAGCCGCGCAGCGCAATGACCTCGCCAAAGCGCGCCTCCGCGGACTCAATGCCCGGTGGCAGTGTGAACTGGGGTTCGCTTTCCACAAATACCAGCGCCCCATCCTCCCAATGTAATTCACCCAGTCGGCGGGTTAGAGCGGTGGTTCCGGCGGCGTCGTATAACGTCACCAGCAGATCGTAGTGCGACGACTGAGGCAGGACCGGCGATAGAGGCAGGGCCAGCCGGTCGGGGAGCCAGCTCCCTGCGCGCCAGCCCCCGCTGGGCAAATAGCCATAGCCAGGCTGGACGTCACACTGCGCGATGCGCG
>JAICPS010000034.1 GCA_025929715.1 Anaerolineae bacterium
CGCAGGGACGCGCTAGAAGCCTTGGTGACGGGCACGTTCGCGGAAACTGGGAGTTTCCGCGAACGTGCCCGTCAGCTGGCTTGTTAGTCAAGGCGCGGTGCGGATAACGACGAGTTTGTCGGTTCCTGATTCGGCGCCCCACACCTCGCCGGGTCTACCCAAGATCTGGCGGACCGCGGCGTTAGGGCTGGGAAGTGGGAAGCTGGTAAAGGTCTCGTCCCGGGGGTCAAAGCGCACCAGCGCGTTGGCCCCAAAGTCGCTGAGCCAGACCATGTCTTGATCGTCCACATAGACGGCATAAGCCTGCGGGTTGTCGCCGGGAAGGCGCCACTCTTGCCAGGAGCCGGCGGCCGGATCGTAAACGGCGACCTGGCCGGCGTTCCACTCGCTGACCCAGATACGCCCCTGCGAATCGGACCACACGCGACGCGCTCCCTGTCCTGGCGTCGGCGGCTGCAATTGCATAGCGCCGCCGCTCTGGGCGTCGATACGCGCGATGTGGCTACCGGCGAGCGAAGCATAGTAGACGGCACCATCGGGCGTGGTTGCGATGCCGTAAGGCCCGCGCCCGCCCGGCGCCTGGAAGACCTCAACCTCGCCGGCATCAGGATCAAGGCGGCCGTAAACGCCGTTCTGTCCGGTGAACCAGAGGACGCCGTTGCCGTCGAAAGTGGCGGTATTGAGATTGGCAGAACCGCCTGAAGCGGGCAGCGGAAAGACCTGTACCTCTTCGGTCTGCGGATCGACGCGCACAATGGCGTTTAGCCCACTGTCGGTGATCCAAGGCGCGCCGTCTGGCCCGACGATGACGCCATGGGGCGCGGAACCCTGGCCCAGCGGAATATGATGCGTCTCACCTGTCTCCGGGTCCAGGTGGCCCAGCTCGCCGCTATGCTGCGCCGTGTACCACACGCCGCCGTCTGGCGCCGGCGCGACGTCGTGGGGATGGCTGCCGGGCGGCACGTCGTACTCCTGGAGAGTTGGCGTGAAAACGGAGGTAGCCGTCGGCTCGGCGAGGGCCGGTTCAGTCTCTTGTGGTGGGGCAGTCATAGTCGCAGGGGCCGCCGTTGTCGACGGGGCATTCGATCCCTGCGGCGTGTCGCTCGTGACCGGAGTGATCGTCATGGTTGCCGCTTGCAGTTGTGGCAGGTCCGTGGCGCGCGGCTCAGGAAGCGTCGCGACGGGAGCCGGCGTTGTTTCGGAGGCGCACGCCAGAAGAAAGAGCGCCAGAAATGCAGTCAGATAAATACGCCACATCGTTACACCTCTACTCTAACCTAGGGAATCGCGCCGGAACTCTGAACAGCTGTATCACCGGTCATCTCGCGCAGCTGCTCAATCGCGGCCTGCAACTGTGTATCGTCCGCGGGCTGCTCGGGTTGAACTTCGGGACTGGGAACGACCACGTCCGGCGTGAGGCCATCTTCATCCACCCAGACGCCGTCCGGCGTCAGCCAGCGCGCGGTCGTGATGCGCACGCCGCCACCGTTGCTGAGGACGTGCCAGGTCTGAACTGTGCCCTTGCCGAAGCTGGTTTCGCCAACCAGCGTTCCGCGATCGCGGTCGCGAATAGCGCCGGCCAATACCTCTGAAGCGCTCGCGCTGCCCTCGTTGATCAGAACGACAAGCGGGATCTCTTCGGCAATGCCACTGTCCGTGGAGCGGAAGACGCGCTCGCGCCCGGTCCCAAATCGCTCTACCAGGACGACGCCTTCGTCCAAAAATTGGTCGGCAATATCAACGGATGATTCCAGGCCGCCGCCAGGGTTATTGCGCAAGTCGAGAATCATCCCTTGCGGATTCTGTGCCAGGAGATAGTCGAGTGTGGCTTGCAGCTCTTCCGGCGTGCGGTTGCCAAAGCGGCTGAGTCGCAGGTAAGCCACGTCCCCTTCCAGAATTTCACCGCGCACGCTGGGAATCTGCACCACGTCGCGCGTCACCTCAAACTCCAGCGTCTCTTCGCCGCGCAGTACGAGAAGGTTTACGGTCGTGCCTGCCGGCCCGCGAATGAGCTCTGCTGCGGCGCTCAAATCCATTTCCGCCAGGTTTACGCCATCGGCCTCCAGAAGAACGTCGCCGGGCCGGATTCCGGCGCGCTCGGCGGGAGACCCTTCAAAAGGAGAGACGACCGTAATCTGACCCTCGACCATTTCCACGAGAACCCCGATGCCCTGAATCTCGCCTTCCATACTTTGGCGCGCCGATTCCTCGAGGGCAGGGGGCAGGTAACGGGTGTTTTGATCGCCCAGGGTAGCAAGCATACCTTCTATAGCGCCCTGCATCAGGGTGTTGGGCTCCACGGGCTGGTCGAAATATTGCTCGTCGACCAGGTTCCAGGCTTCCCAGAAAGGATCGAAGACGGCTTGCGCCTCCGCCGGAATGTTGGACTGGGCGAGGCCAAGCGCCGTTAGCGGCCAGTTGGCATAGCCCAGCCAGTACGCGACGGCAAAAAGGACGGCAGAATAGGTCAGGAACAAGACAATGGATAGCGGTCGTTTCATCATGACTCACATTCTTACAACAACAGGTATAAAGTGGCAATTCAGTGTCAAAAGTATTGTACCTTAACCGCGTTAGCGTAAGCTTGACGTGGCGAAAACGCGGGCGAAGCGTGGCTTCGTGATCTTTGAGCCAATTTTCGCCTGTGTTAGAATGGCTATTTGAAGAGGACAAGAACATTTAGGTAGCCAGGTTGTGCGAGATCTCGCCATTGTCATCGTCAACTACAACGTAGCGCCGCTGTTGCGACGCTGCCTGCAATCTGTTTTAAACAGCAGAGAAGATTGCACGTTTGACGTCTGCGTGGTCGATAACGATTCGCGAGATGGCAGCGTAGCCATGGTGCGAGAAGAATTTCCGGGCGTAAAGCTGATTGCCAACCAGGTTAACGTCGGCTACCCTGCGGCAAACAACCAGGGTTTGCGCGCCCTGGGAGTGGAAGCCGGTGGTGACGAAGGGCCGCGTTATGCCGTACTACTCAATCCCGACACTGAAGTGCCGCCCAATGCTTTTGTAGATCTTGTCCGTTACATGGATGCGCAGCCCGATGTCGGCGTCGTCGGGCCCAAACTTGTCCTGCCCGATGGCAGCCTGGATCTGGCCTGCCGACGCGGCTTCGACTCGATGTCGGCGTTGGTCTATCGCATGCTGGGACTGAGCCGACTTTTTCCGCGTTCGCCGCGCTTCGCCCGTTACAACATGACCTTTCTCGACGAAGACGAATTGGCGGAAGTCGATTCTGTGGTCGGCGCATTTATGATGGTGCGTGTGGCAGCGTTGCGTGGAGTGGGATTACTTGACGACCGGTTCTGGATGTATGGCGAAGATCTGGACTGGGCAAAGCGTATCAAAAACGCCGGCTGGCGCGTGGTATACAATCCGGCGGTAACAGTGATGCACGTAAAGCGCGCCTCAAGCCGCCAGAACCCAAGAGCCCAGGTAGAATTTTATCGCGCCATGCTCATTTTCTATTACAAGCACTATCGCCAGACGACGCCGTTTTGGCTACACTTCCTCGTCCTGGCCGGTATCGCCTTGAAGGGTGGGCGGGAAGTGTGGCCCGACGTGTCTGCGGGCGCGTCAATCTTGAACCGCACACGATTTAGTGGTGAAAAGCCGCCGCCGGGCGCTTTCTCCGTGTCCTAAGATGAAAACGCAGCAAGTCCGAAACATATACGCAGTATCGTTAATTATTCTCGATGGAATCCTGGTAGCCGTCGCATTTGTGCTGGCCTACCGGATTCGTCTTGTGCTGCCATTTCCGGCCGAGGCGGAAAACCTACAGCCCTTTTCCGCGTACGTGTCCCTGATGGTTGTGCAGATTCTGTCGGTTGTCGCCACGCTGCTATTTAACCGCCAGTATTACATTCCGCGAGCAATCTCGCGCGTCGACCAGTTCTACACCGTCTTCGCCAGCGTCTCCATCGGCACGGTCATTTCCGTCGCCGTATCGGCGTTTTTGTTCAAAGGCACGGCCCGGGAAGCCGACTATCCGCGCGTCATGGTCGTTTATGCCTGGTTGCTGGCGATCCTCCTCATCATGTTGGGCCGCGCTGCGCACCAGGTGATACGCGACTATCTGCGCGATCGCGGTGTAGGCAAGGACCGGCTGCTGATCGTGGGCGCCGGGGATATCGCACGAATCATTATTCAGCGAATCTTGTGGTCCCCGCAACTGGGCTACGAGTTGGTAGGGGCGGTGCACAATATTGATGGCGCCGGCCTGATTCTGGATGTGCCGGTGTTGGGGCGCGTCGAGGATCTACCCGATCTGATCGAGCGGCATGACGTAGATGAGGTAATCGTCGCCATTCCAGAGCAAGGTCACCGCGAGGTCGTGCGTGTCGTTTCGTATTGCGAGCGTGGCCGCGTTTCGATTAAGGTATTTCCAGATATTTTCCAGTTTGTGACGACGGAGGCGGGTATTGACGATCTGGGTGGGCTGCCACTTCTGACCGTGCGCAATGTCGCCCTGCGTGGTTATCTGCTCATCGTCAAGAGACTGATGGACGTCGCCGGTTCCGCAGTGGGACTCGTCGCCTTTTCGCCGTTAATGATGCTCGTGGCGATGGCGATCAAGCTGGAGTCTCCCGGACCGGTTTTCTTTGTGCAGGAGCGCATGGGTCTTGATGGGCGTCCGTTTAAAATGATCAAATTCCGCTCTATGCGCACGGACGCCGAGCGATCCGGTCCCGGATGGACTGTGGATAACGATCCGCGGCAGACGCGACTTGGTAAGCTGTTGCGCCGCATCGACGTCGACGAACTGCCTAATTTGATCAACGTATTGTTGGGTGAGATGAGCCTGGTCGGGCCGCGGCCGGAGCAACCCTATTACGTGGACGAATTTCGCAATACCGTTCCACGTTACATGGATCGACACCGGGAAAAGGCGGGCATGACGGGTTGGGCGCAGGTCAACGGCTTGCGTGGCGACACGTCCATCGTCGAACGCACGAAATATGACCTGTGGTACACCGAGCATTGGTCCATCCTTCTGGACGTGAAGATCCTCGTACGCACGGTATGGCAGACTCTCAGCGGGCGCGAAAATCATCATTGAGCCGCCGTCGATTTACGCCATTCTTATTTGACGCTTAATTTTGCCCATGTTATCATACGGAACGGGTATGTTTAGCAGTCCTGCAAGGTGAGTGCTAAATATTGCAAAATCCAGACTGATCCGTTAAGCGACACACAACGACGAGGTCTATGGTTGAGCAACTGACTGACCGACAAGAATATATTCTTGGCCTGGTAGTTCGCAGCTACATCGAAACCGGCAAACCTGTTGGATCAAAGACGCTGGTGGATCATTTTAATCTGGACGTTAGCTCGGCGACGGTGCGAAATGAGCTTGCGGTACTGGACGAGCTAGGCTTCTTAAATCAGTTGCACACGTCGGCCGGACGCGTTCCAAGCGAAAGCGGTTATCGCTATTTCGTTCAGAGGCTCCTGGGCGAGTTTGAGCTTCCCGTACGCGAGCAGCAGATGATTCGCCACCAGTTCCACCAGGCGCGCCTGGACATGGAACAATGGATGCGACTGGCGGCGGCGATATTGGCGCGCACGTCACAAGGCGCCAGCGTCGTCACCGCCCCACGCCCGCGGCCCAATCGCTTCAAGCACGTCGAGCTTGTGTCAACGCAAGGCCGGCTGGTCTTGATGATACTGGTGCTGTACGGCGGTGACGTAAAACAGCAGATGTTGACCCTGGCCGAGCCGCTGGAGCAGGAACGCCTGAGCACGGCGGCCGAGCATTTAAACACGCTATTTGACGGTCGCACGGCCGACGAACTTGGCGCCCGGCTGAGCCAGTTGGACGGTATGGAGCTGGAAGAAGAGGTCGCGCGACTGATGATCGACGTGCTGCGCCTGGCGGACACGCGCAACATCAACGATTTTTACCGCGACGGACTGGTAAACCTGCTGGAAGATGAAGGCACGCGCTCGGCGGTGCGAGTTTTGGAAGAGCGCACGCTACTTGCCGACGTGCTGACGCAGGCGGTGGACCGCCAGGGAACCGGCGTGCAGGTGATCATCGGCGGCGAGGGACGATGGGAAGAGTTGAAAGACTGCACCATCATCGTTTCGCGTTATGGCGTTCTGGAGGATCTCACCGGCGAGCTGGCCGTGCTTGGACCCACGCGCATGGCCTACGGGCGCAACATTTCCGCCGTACGTTACGTGGCCGATATCATGAGCAGTTTCGTTTCTGATTATTACCTGGACCGGTCGGTCAGAATAGCACCGCCGCCGGATGAATATCGCTGAGTAGATGGCCGGCGGCGCAGACGCCCTTTCCTTGAAAAACTGAAAACGACAATGCATCCTTCCAGGCGAACAACCTGGATTTGCGTGTGTAAAAGGTGAAGATAGTGGCAAACGAAGAGACAGTGGAAGAGAGCGAAGTTCAAGCCGGCAAAGAAGCTCTTGCGGGTGAAGAAGGGTACGCGGACGATAGCGCAGTACAGGAGATAGGCAACGAGGCATACGCCGAACTGGCGCCCGCAGAGAAGTTGGCAATTGCCGAGGCCAAAGCAGCGGAATATCTCGAAGGCTGGCAGCGCGCGCGTGCAGAATTCGCCAACGCGCGCAAACGGCTCGAGCGCGAGCGTGGGGAAGCGCGCCGCAACGCGACAATTGACGTGGTTGGTAGGCTTCTGCCGATTCTGGACGACTTCGAGCGCGCGATGGAATCGGTTCCTGGCAATATCGCGAACGATAGCTGGTTTGAAGGCGTCGCGCTGGTCTACCGTAAGCTAACCTCGATTCTGGACAACGTAAACATCGAACGCATCGAAGCGGTGGGACAGCCATTCGACCCTAATCTACATGAAGCCGTGTTACAGGAAGAGTCGGACGAGTACGAGAGCGGTGTTGTGGTACGAGAGTTGCAGACGGGCTACCGGCTGAATGACCGCGTTATTCGTCCGGCGATGGTCGTCGTCGCCGCATAAGAGGAGTCAGACATAATGGGCAAAATCATAGGCATTGATCTCGGTACGACGAACTCGGTGGCGGCGGTGATGGAAGGCGGGGAAGCGACCGTTATTCCCAGCGCCGAAGGAGGCCGGCTATTTCCTTCAATCGTCGCCGTAAATCCCAGGTCCGGTGAACGGATGGTTGGGCAGGTCGCCAAGCGCCAGGCGGTCGTTAATCCAGAGAACACCATTTCATCGGTCAAGCGCTTCATGGGGCGCAAATTTGGCGATCCAGAGGTCAAACGCGCACGCGAGTACGTCTCATATGACGTACGTGAAGCGCCGAATGGCGACATACGCGTCGTGATGAACGCCAAGGAATATTCCCCACCGGAAGTCTCGGCGATGATTCTGCAGAAGATGAAGGCGGATGCCGAGGCCTATCTGGGCCAACAGGTGACGCAGGCGGTGATCACCGTCCCGGCTTACTTCAACGACAGCCAGCGGCAGGCGACGAAAGACGCGGGCAAAATCGCGGGATTAGAGGTCTTGCGTATTGTCAACGAACCGACGGCTTCGGCGTTGGCCTATGGATTGGGAAACCAGGAAGACGAAACAATTGCCGTGTATGACCTTGGCGGCGGTACCTTTGATATTTCCATTCTCGAGGTTGGCGACGGCGTGTTTGAAGTAAAATCCACCAACGGCGATACGTTCCTGGGCGGCGATGATTTTGACCAGCGCATCATCGATTGGGCCGCCGAACAGTTCAGGATGGACCAGGGCATCGACCTCCGGAACGACCGCCAGGCCTTACAGCGGCTGCGAGAGGCTGCGGAGAAAGCCAAGATCGAGCTATCCACCACCTTGCAGTCGGAATTGAACCTGCCCTATATCACCGCCGACGCCGCCGGCCCCAAACATCTGAGTTTGACGCTTACCCGCGCCAAATTTGAGCAATTGAGTGAAGACCTGGTTCAGCGTACCATCGCTCCGGTGCGGCGTGCCTTGCAGGACGCCGGACTCAAACCTTCTGAAGTGGCGGAGGTCGTGCTGGTCGGCGGCATGACGCGCATGCCGGCCATTCAAGAGGCGGTGCGTACGTTCTTTGGCAAGGAGCCTCATAAGGGCGTGAACCCCGACGAAGTCGTTGGCGTGGGCGCTGCCATCCAGGCCGGCGTGCTGGGCGGCGAAGTGAAAGATGTCCTGTTGCTGGACGTGACGCCATTGACGCTTAGCATTGAAACGCTGGGCGGTGTGGCGACCGCGCTGATTGAACGTAATACGACAATCCCGACGAAAAAGGGACAAATCTTCTCTACGGCTTCGGACAGCCAGACGCAGGTAGAGATCCACGTGGTTCAGGGCGAGCGACCGATGGCTCAGGATAACAAGAGCCTGGGTCGCTTTATCCTCGACGGCATCCCGCCCGCCCCGCGTGGTGTGCCGCAGATCGAGGTAACTTTTGACATCAACGCCGATGGCATTCTCAACGTCAACGCTAAAGACAAGGCAACAGGCCGCGAGCAGGCTATGCAAATAATCCCCTCCAGTGGTCTGAGCGACAATGAAATTGAGCGCATGGTGAGCGAGGCGGAACAACACGCTTCCGAAGACCGCGATCGCAAGGCGGCGGTGGAAGCGCGCAACATGGGCGATGCAGCAGTATACGGCGCCGAAAAATTCCTGCGCGAAAATGGCGAAAGTGTTCCGGAGCCAAACAAGAAGGCTATCGAGAGCCAGCTTGGGATGGTGCGCTCGGCGCTGGAGAGCGGCGACGCGAAAGCTATTTCAGCGGAGACTGAAAAGTTAACTAAGGTGATGTCCGAGGCCGGCGCCGCGATGTATGAAAATCAAGCCGCGACGTCGAGCGATGGCGAGCCGGACGTGACCGATGATGAGGGCGAAGACGTCATCGAAGGCGAGTTTAGCGACGCATAATGGCATCTAAACGCGATTATTACGAAATCCTCGGCGTCTCACGCACGGCCAGCCGGGACGAGATAAAGAAAGCGTATCGTCTTCTGGCGCGTCGCTATCACCCGGACGTTTCCAACGAAGCCAACGCCGACGAGATGTTCAAGGAGGTCAGCGAGGCCTACGAGGTACTGTCCGACGATCAGAAGCGCACGGCGTACGATCGCTTTGGCCATGCTGGTGTTCGCGGCACTGGCGCGGGTGGATTCCAGGACTTTGGCTTTGGCGGCGTCGCCGACATCTTTGAAGAGTTCTTCGGCGCTGGTTTTGGCGCCTCCAGGCGCCGCCGTCGCGGCCCGCGCCGGGGCGCCGATCTGCGCTACGATCTGAATATTTCCTTTGAAGATTCGGTATTCGGCGCCGAGAAGGAAATAGAGGTTCGCCGGCCCGAGATTTGCCCCACATGCAATGGCACTGGCGCCGAGCCTGGCACCCAGCCTGAGCGCTGCGCCCACTGCAACGGTAGCGGCGAAGTCCGTCGTGTGCAGCAATCGATCCTCGGCCAATTTGTCAACGTCGCTACCTGTCCGATCTGTCGCGGCGAGGGCGAGGTAATCCCTACCCCTTGCAACAATTGTGGTGGGCGAAAGCAGGTGCAACAGGACCGCACCATGAAGGTGCGCATTCCCGCTGGCATCCGCAGCGAACAGCAGATCCGCCTGTCGGGCGAGGGGGCTCCTGGTACTGACGGCGGGCCGCCCGGTAACCTTTACGTGGTTGTGGACGTCGAACGACATAACATCTTCCAACGCCGCAACGACGACATTTTGATCAACCTGGAGATTAACGTGGCGCAGGCGGCCCTGGGTGACGAAATTGTGGTGCCCACGGTGGATGGCGACGCCTCGTTAAAGATACCGGCAGGCACCCAGTCGGGAACGGTCTTTCGCCTTCGCGATCGCGGCGTGCCGCATCTCAACAGCAACGGCCGGGGCGACCAGTTAGTGATGACACAGGTCGTCGTGCCGACCAATCTCTCGGAGCGCCAGAAGGAGCTATTCGAAGAAATGGCCGATTCGCTCGGCAAGGCCGTCGTCCCACAACGTGAGAAAGGATTTCTGAACGACCTCAAGGACGCGCTCGGCGACATGTTTGGGCTCTAATGTACTGGCTGGAAGTCGCGGTTGAGTGCGACGGAGAGGCAGCCGAGGCCGTCGCGGAGCTGTTGCGGCCGCTGGCGTATGGCGACGGCGTCGTTTTGGAGCAGCGCAGCGACGCGACTGCCTTAGAAGAGGATGCTCTCGAGCCCGAGATTACGGTCAAAATCTATCTGCCCGAGGAACAAGACGCGCCGGTCGTCCGCCAACGTATTCGTGAGGCGCTCTATTACCTCGGGCGCCTCTATCCAATCCCCGAACCAACCTTTCGAGAGCTAGAAGATAAGGATTGGGCCCACGCCTGGAAAAAGCACTACCATCCCTTTCGAGTGGGTTCTCGCATCTGGATTCAGCCCAGTTGGACGCCACTGCACGAATCGGTGCAGGCCGGCGACGTCGTGCTGCAGCTGGATCCCGGTATGGCCTTTGGCACGGGCCTGCATCCTACCACACAGATGTGCCTGCGGTCGCTTGAAGAGCTGGTGCATGAAGGAGATCGCGTGTTGGACGTGGGTACCGGCTCCGGCATTCTGGCGATTGCTGCGGCCAAGCTGGGCGCTGCCAAGGTCTTGGGTGTAGATACAGACCGGCAGGCAGTAAGCGCCGCGCGAGAGAACGTGTTGCGAAATGGCGTGGAAGAGCGCGTCAAAATAGAGAATGGCAGCCTGGCGGCTGTAGAATCCCGGGAATGGGACCTGGTAATCGCCAACATTCTCGCCCCGGTCATCATTAAGATGTTGCGCGAGGATGAGCTGATTCGCTATGCGGCCGGTCGCGGGAAATTTGTGCTTAGCGGCATCATCGACCGCCAGGCGGAAGAAATCACCCAGGCGCTGGTAGAAGGCGGAGCCGATGTGACGAATACCCTGACCATACGAGATTGGGTCACGTTCATTGCACAGGTACGAAAAGACGTCATGGTCTGAATGCCAGGCCACGACGTCTTTATTGAATCGGTGGATAATGTATGGCTGATTAAGAATTGTGAGCGCATGCTGCGCTTAAGATGAGGGAGGAATCGTTACCGTTCCTGGGACCGGTTAACCTGCTTCTTATAGCGGTAGGTGATACGTCCACGATTCAAATCGTAGGGACTCATTTCGAGGCGAACCCGGTCGCCCAGCAAGATGCGGATGTAATAACGACGCATTTTACCCGAAAGATATGCCAATACTTCGTGCCCGTTGTCCAACTCGACCATGAACTGCGTATTGGGCAGTGCTTCGATAACTGTTCCTTCAACTTCAATCTTGTCTTCTTTCTTCGCCATACGACTCCTTTGTAAAACCTAAATACAACACCTTGATAGTATAATGCGGATCGATTAGATCCGCATTAATCGCCAATCACACTCGGTCGCTGGCTGCCTGGCGGCGGCGCATGCGACGGATAGCCTTTTTCTTCTGAATGCGGCGCAGCTCGCTCTTGCCAACGTGCCAGCGCTTGTTGCGCACGACCGTCATCGTTCCTGCTTTGGTAACCTGCTTGCGGAAGCGCCGGATGAGACTCTCATCGGACTCATTGGGCATCCTTGTTACGCGCGGCATCTGCCATCACCTCCTTCTTTGAAAATGTGGGCAATGCCCTTCATGACGCGGCCGGTTCCGCCTGATTATCTGCGGCGGCCCTTTCCAACTCGGCGTCAGTTTCTACTGTTTCGGTTTCGGTCGGCGGGGCTTCATCCTCGACCGTTGCTTCTATCTCAGATTCTGTCTCATCGATCGGTCCATCCACCGGCGCGGCTACCGGCTGTTCGTCCGGGCTAGAAGTCGCTACTTCCCCATCAACGTCCGCGTCGTCAGCGGCATCTACGTCCCTTGCGACTTCCACGTCCCCACCGACTTCTACGTCGCCATCGTCCTCAAGCTCGAGGGCATGCGATCCTACTTCCGTTTCTGATTCACCGGTGGCCGCGCCCGGCTCACGCTGCGTCATCCATTCGATCTGTTCCGTGGCGGTGACTGCCTTCAGGCTCAGCCCCATACGTTGGCGATCGGCGTTAATGCTGATCACGCGCAGCAGGTGCGTTTCGCCTTCCTTCAGCACATCGCCTGGACTTTCGACGTTGGCGCGTGCGATTTGCGACGTGTGCAGCAATCCTTCGACGCCGGGTTCGACTTCGACAAAGGCCCCATAGTCCACGATACGAATGATGCGGCCTTCCACAAGATCGCCCACGACGTACTTTTCGTCGACCATCGACCACGGATTGGGCAGTAGCTTCTTGCGGCTGAGACTGATCCGTTCACGCTCGCGATCGATTTTCAAGACGTAAACGTCCAGTTCTTGACCCATCCTGACGACTTCACGCGGATGTTCCACGCGATGCCAGGCAAGTTCCGAAACGTGGATAAGGCCGTCGGCGCCGCCCAGGTCGACGAAGGCGCCAAAATCTCGCCAGCCGCTGATCGTGCCGGGCACCACGTCTCCTTCCTGCAACTGCTGCAACAGCTCCAGCCGCCGTTTGTCCTGCCAGACCCTTTCCGCTTCACGATGGGACACAACCAGGCGACGGCGACGGCGATCGACCTCGATAATCTTCACCGGGATTTTGTCCCCATGCGCGCGCGCCATCCGCTTTTGGCGATCCTGATCACCCATCCCCGGATTGAGGAAGGTGAGATGCGAGGCCGGCACAAAACCCCTCAGGCGCCCGAATTGAACCAGTGCGCCGCCCCGATTGTGGCCGACTATCTCCGTTTCGAAGATATCGCCACTGTCCAGCAGCGTCTGCGCCTGGATCCAATCCTCATTCATGCGCGCCATGTGCAACGACACTTGCAAACTGTCCTGCTCATCAGTGCTCACGATGTAGACAGGTATTTCACCGTTGACCTCAAGGGTTTCGCGCTCTTCTGGCTCCAGCTTTTCCAGGTCGGCGGGTTGAATGATCCCGTCACGCTTTAGCCCAAGGTCGACAATGATGCCCTGATTTGAGATGGACACGATGATGGCATCCCGAATGTCGCCGACTTTCGGAAGTTCATAATCGTGTTGTTCCAGAAGCGTTGCCATCTCCTGAGCAAAATCAGTGTCGGTCGTCGTTAATTGATTCTCTTGATTCGCCATATTCTAACAAGACTCTCTTAGTGAGATTTGGACAACAAAAAACCCGGCGCATGCGCGAGGGATGCAGCCGAGTCAATGAACTTTCGTTGATTGATCTGTTTGCTAGAAGTCGCTGATCGGGGCAATTGCTAAAGCACGACGGAACCAACAACTGAAACTAAGCAATGCGGTGACAACCGATGCCAACCCTCCATTCAACCGCGCGCCAATACCGTATGAAATTGTAAATACACAGGAGAAATTTCCTCCCATCGGAAAATTATACCACTGGATTTGTCAAAGTCAATTTACGTCTCGAGGTAGCCGCAACTTTCCCGAAAACTTCAGCGTCCGAAGGTAAGCCAGTTTCCGAGAAAGTCGCCATCACCCATACTTTTGACGCAGGAACGTAACAATCTGACCGTCGATCATATCCCCTTTGCCGTCCCACCGTTCCTCCAGATTTTCGACGCCGACCAGCGTGCGCAGGGCGCTGCGCGTGTTCTCGTCAAATTCGCCTGAAAGAGGCCCGTCGTAATACTCCGTGGCTTGCAGGATCTTCTGTAGCTCGCCAGCTACGCTGGCGAGAGGAATCAAATCGTCACGATCGGTTTCCTGGAAGTAGAGGTGATGGATCGCCAACAGGCGCTGTAACTCCTGGATAGGGTAAGAGTGATCGTCGACGCGCAGATCCAGATAGCGGTCGTTATTCCCGCCATACCCGCCGCCTTCGCGCACCACGAGCACGGCAGCCGACTGGCGACCACGTTTATCGCCGCCCGCTTCCTGGCCCGCGGCGAGCGCTTCGACCAGCCAATCGGCGAGCTCGCCCTGCCCGCCGCGAGCTTGTTCAAAGCGGCGCGCCATCGCTTCTACAGTGCCGGGAAGCAAAATATTGCCCTGGCAGGCGAAGCCATTGCCCACGACGTGACCGGCCCATTCGTTGCAGTCGTCGCCTGTGAACGCGGCCGCCTGGCCTTGAGCGTCGACGACTCCCACCTGGCGCAGGGCGCGCTGTTCATCTGGCGCAGTCAGCGTTCTGATAACGTCGTCAGAGTCCATGCCTGCGGCCATCAGGTCCAGGCCATCCGGCCCGTATGTCAGGTTGGCGTAGGACTGAGTGGCGACGGCGCCCGCGCCGGCCCGCGCCCAGCTGACAACCGCACCCACTGCCAGGAATTTCGATTGCACGGCGACCCCCCACTCCTGGCGCTGTGGATCGAAGGCGACAATGGAAAAGGTGGCGATTGGGTTCATTTTTGGCACTCCTGTTTATGTTGGCTGTACGGGCGCTTCGCGAAGCGCCCGTAGGGCTAACGATTGCTCGCCTTTTTTAACGCCCTGACTTCTTCGGTGCTGAGATGGCGCCACGCGCCGCTAGGCAAATCGCCAATCTGCAGCGGCCCGATCTGCTGCCGGAACAGGCGCTGCACGGGATGGCCTAATTGTGCGCCTACGCGCCGAATCTGCCGTTTGCGCCCCTCGCGCATAATGATGCGCAGCCGCGTGGTCCGAGAATCTGTGGACAACTTTTCCACAAGGGCCGGAATTGTGCGTTTGCCGCGCAGCACGAGGCCGCGCCGCCACTGTTGCAGAACATCTTCAGCGGGATGGCCTTCGACGGTGACCTCGTAGACCTTTTCGTGTTCGAAACTGGGATGCGTGAGTCGGTGGGCAAGCCTACCGTCATTCGTCAGCAGAATCAGGCCTTCGCTGTTCATATCCAGGCGCCCGACGGGATAGAGGTGGCCTTCGACGTCTACCAACCCGCTCACCGTCGGACGACCCTCATCCATTTCATCCTCGGTTGAGGAAAGTACGCCACGCGGCTTGTTGAGCATGATGTAGATCCGCTTCTCGAATTCCAGAGCTTCGCCGTTCACCTCCACGCGATCAGTTTCGGGGTCGGCCCTATCGCCCAGCGTCGCCACGCGGCCGTTGACCGTGACGCGCCCCGCACGTATCAACTCCTCGCTCGCGCGGCGCGACCCGAGCCCCGCTCTGGACATTAATTTCTGAAGTCGCTCTTGCATAGTGCCTAGTTAAGCGAACCTTCTTCTTCTGCGGCCGTGCTCACCGCCGGCAGCTCTTGCACCGATGCCAGTCCGAACTGTTGCAGGAATTCTGGCGTGGTGCCGTAAAGAATCGGGCGCCCCGGTGTGTCCATGCGACCTACTTCTTCAATCAGCCCTTTGCTCAGCAGCGTGCGCAAAGCGCCATCAGAATTTACCCCGCGAATGTCGTCAATCTCCGGGCGCGTAGTGGGCTGCATATGGGCCACGATAGCCAGAACTTCGAGGGCAGCCTGGCTCAGGCGCGAGGTTACTTCCAGTCCAAGAAAGCGTTCGATGACGTCACTGGCCTGCGGCGCTGTGGTCAGTTGCACTTCGTTCCCGCTCCACTGCAGGCGCACGCCGCGGTCCCGATTCAATTCTTCAAGCGATAAAAGAAGGCTGCGGACGGCAGCAGGCGTTGTATCCAGTGTTCTAGCCAGCCGGTGGATACTAACTGGACCACTAGCGACAAATAGAAGACTTTCCAGCAAGGCTAGGTGGCTAAGATCGTGTTCCGCCTGTGGCGACGAGCCGTTGTTTTCGTGCATTTACATACCTGAGGCCTGCTAAGCTGTTCACTATTTATTGGTCGGTTATAATCGAATGTGCCATGTCCGGCATCGTGGGCTGCCTGACTAGCTGGTATTGACCGGCGCCACACGATTATAACGGAAAGTGGGGAAGAACACGCAAACAGGAGAAGCAGAATGGCGACAAACCATAGAGAGGAAGCGCTACGTTACGCTGCACAGCACCAACAAGCGCATCTCGACGAGTTGATTGAATTTTTAAGAATACCCAGCGTCAGCACGCAGCCAGAACGCCGCGAGGAGGTGAGGGAGGCCGCGGAATGGCTGGCGCAGGCCATGCGTGATGCGGGGCTGGAAAACGCGCGGGTTATCGACACCGCAGGACATCCGTTAGTGTATAGCGACTGGCTGCATGCCGGAGACAACGCGCCGACGGTGTTAGTGTACGGCCACTATGATGTCCAGCCGGCCGAGCCGGAAGACCAGTGGCGCACCGCGCCGTTTGCGCCGCAGGTAGACGGCGACTACCTCATTGCCCGCGGCGTTTCTGACGACAAGGGACAGGTTTATATTCACGTGAAGGCCGTCGAGGCGTATCTGCATGGAGCCGGCAGCTTGCCGCTCAATATCAAATTTATCGTGGAAGGTGAAGAGGAAATTGGGGGGCCGAGCCTCGGCGAATTCGTTCCCCAGCATAAGGAGCTGCTCACCGCGGACGTCGCCGTCATCTCAGACTCCAGCATGATGGCTCCCGACCAGCCGTCAATCGTCTACGGCCTGCGCGGTCTCTGTTACATGTTTGTGGACGTCAGCGGCCCGGATCACGATTTACATTCCGGTTCTTTTGGCGGGGGCATCGACAATCCCATCAATGTATTGTGCCACATCGTGGCGAATCTTAAGGATGAACACGGTCGTGTGCTAATCCCCGGCTTCTACGACGACGTGCAGCCGCTGGATGAAGAGGAACGCGAATTGCTCGCGGCCGTCGCCGTGGATGAGAACAGGGTGCTGCAGACGACAGGCGCCCCGGCGGTCTGGGGCGAACCGGAATACTCGCTGCTGGAGCGCCTCGGCGCGCGACCTACGCTGGACGTGAACGGCATCGTCGGCGGTTATACCGGCGCCGGTAGCAAGACCATCATTCCGGCCGCGGCCCATGCCAAGATTTCAATGCGGCTGGTGTCTGACCAGGATCCTCACGAGATCGCCCAATTGTTCGAGGCCTACGTCATGGAGCTTGCCCCGCCTACTGTCGAGGTGACCATCACGCGCAACGGCATGGCCAGTCCTTCCATCAATGATTTCAATACCACGGCGGTTGCCGCTGCCTCTGCAGCCTATGGTGAAGTGTTTGGCAAGGAGCCCCTGATGAGGCGTGAAGGCGGCTCAATCCCGGTCGTGGGCGATTTCCAGAAACATTTAGGACTGGGCACGGTGATGATGGGTTTTGGCCTGCCAGACGACCGGATTCACTCGCCCAACGAGCGTTTTTATTTGCCGAACTATTTTCGCGGAATTGAGACGATGATCTGCTTTATGGACGATTTTGCCCGGCGTGAATGACCGCAATTTTCCCGGAAACTGGTTTTCTCTGACGCGCGAGTTTCCGGGATAATTGCGGTGATCTTAACATCCGCTGCTAACCGGTCCGTCGCCGATCACGAAGGCGTGTGGCATGGCGATCGTGTTGTAGGCCTGGCCGACGTTGCCGCGGGCGTCGATGGCGATGATGCCACCCTCGCCCTGAACGCGGTTGGTGAGGAGGCGGATGGCAGCGTGGCAGGCATCCTGTGCCGGAAGACCGGCCGCGACAAATTCACATAGTCGCCGGCTGATGACGATCCTGATCAGCCCTTCTCCCGTGCCGGTGGCGCTGGCGCCTGCCGTCCAGTTGTCGGCATACGTTCCACTACCCGCCAGGGGGCTATCCCCAATGCGGCCCGGCCGTTTATCGCGCGTCCCACCGGTGGAGGTAGCAGCCGCGAGGTTGCCGTGCATGTCAACCGCAACAGCCCCGACGGTGCCTGTACTGCTCTCTCGACTTATCGTCTCGACCTGGTCGGAGCGCTCCTGGACAAAGCGCTCGAACTTCTCCACTTCTTCGCCCACAAGCAAATCCTCGATTGTGCAGCGTGGGAAGCCGATCTCTTCGGCGAATGCGTCCGCGCCGGCCGCAACCAGGAAGTTGTGTTCGCAGTCATGCATGATCCGTCGCGCCAGGCTGATCGGATGGCGCACGCATTGAATGGCGCCAACCGCGCCCAGCTCCAGCGTAGCGCCGTCCATGATCATGGCGTCCATTTCCACGGTACCCGCGTTGCTTAGATAACTTCCGCGACCCGCGTCGAGCACAGGACAATCTTCCAGAATGCGCACGGCTGTTTCCACGGCGTCGAGGGCGCTGGCGCCCTGTAACAGAAGTTGTTGGCCCCGGTAAGCCGCTTCGCGACAGCCTTCGATTGCCCTCATCATCCTGTCCCCTCTTCGATCCCAACTGCCCGCGCCGCCGTGTACGATGATCGCGCTGTTCAATGAGTCCTCCGTGCAAGGTGCCAGGCACTTTCAAAGTGCCTGGCACCTCTGATAGCTCCTAGTCGCCGTTGACCAGCTCAAGCTCCACCGCCACGGCGATGACCTGAGTTATCTGGCTCGGATTAAAATTGTTGTCGCTGAGCACGATCATCAATCGCCGGCCGTCGGGCAGCGTGGGACCAAAGCGCATTGCCTCCAGATTGTCGGGCGAGATGCCCAGATCTTCTTCAAAGTCGGCGATAAGTTCCTTGCTCATAGGCTCGTATGAGCCGGGAGGACCCAAAACTTCCATTCCCGAAACGTCGGTGGCGCCTTGAATGGACGTCTCGAACAGGCGAATCGTGTTGCCAACGCCTACCGCGAACGAGCGTTCCATGACGACAAACGTCCCCCGGTTGTCCAGGGCCAACAGCTCAGACAAGCCGTTGTCGGCAAATTCGTCGGGCGGCTCAGGCGCTTTGGGGATCGGCGAGACGACGTAAACGAACTCGCGGCCAGGCCGGCCTGAGTCCAGCTCATACTCCAGCACCCGTGACGGGCTGCTTTCCGTCAGCGTGGCCACTGGGCCGTCTGCTTCCAGCGCGTTTTCCGTCGCGGTGTAGAGCCACTCGTCGTTGGGCGTCGCCGCCAGGCCCTCGAACGACAGATTGTCGCGGACGCTGTTGGCGCCGCCGGGAAGGAACTTTTCAGGTAGCGGCAGTATCCCCGTCAGACTCCCGGTCAGGTTATATTGATTGACGAAAGGGTTCGATGGCGGGCTGGCTGCGATCTCGCCCTCGGACGAAATGTAAAGGGGACCGGAGCGCCGCTGGACGATGCTTTCTGCATCCACGGTGCCGGGTGGATAAGGCACGTTGCCCCGCTGCTTTAGCAAGGTCACGTCAAGAAAGGTGACGTCGCCGTCGTCCAGCGAGCCGTCCGAAACGTCGATGGCCATGGTGTAGAAACGAGGGGCTGCGCCGTCGTCGGAGATAGCATAGTAGACGTCTCGTCTGGCATCGAAGGCGATGCCTGAAAGCCCGCCAACCTC
>JAICPS010000026.1 GCA_025929715.1 Anaerolineae bacterium
GCCAACTCAGCATAGTGCGCCAGCTGCTTATTGGTCTGGAAGGCGATGCTCAGTTTCATTTCAATCCTTGTTGCCAGGCGACACGCGACACGTAGCAATTTATATACTTTCCCCCGCGGTTTGTCATCTACCCGGTGGTTCGATTGCTTGACAACTTTTCGTGGGACGGTTTATACTGCATGTAAGCTGTATACGGAGCGTATATTCTCTACATGCAGGCGGTATCTCAATCAATGGATGAGCTTGAACGTTATTTCTCGGCCCATGCACCTCCCTTCGGCGATGGTTCGTCCGCGCGCCTCTTACGCGAAGTTGCCTACGAACGGATAAAGGACGCGATCCGCCACGCGGACTTACAACCAGGCGAACCTCTTCCCGAAAGCCGTCTCTCACGCTTGTTAGGCATCAGCCGCACGCCGGTGCGCGAAGCGCTGCAACAACTGGCCCAGGAAGGGCTGGTGCAAATCATCCCCGGTCGCGTCGTCACGGTGGCTGCGCAATCCGTGCAAGAAGTGCTGAACGTCGTACACATGCGCTCGCTTCTGGAACCAGAACTCGTCCGGTTAGCCGCCGAGTCTATTTCCGAGGAAGCACTAAAACATCTATGGCAGGCCCTGCTGGATATGGAAACAGCCATCGATAACGACGATAAAGAAGGCTGGTCTCTGGCGGATACCCACTATCATGAAACGCTGGGTAAAGCCTGTCCAAATGATCTGCTCAGCGAAATGACAATACAAATGCGAAACAGGGTACATTACCTTGCCAGCGTAGACTCTCAGACCAATCCCGCCCGGTTGGCTGCCTGCACGCGGGAACATCGCGAAATTGTCGAAGCCATCGCCGCTCGCGATTCAGAATCTGCAGAAAAAGCCATGCGCCAGCACATCAATAAACTCCGCCAGAGCTTGTTCAATCGACTCAGTTTCGGCTAAATGGCGCCTTCCATGGCTGCCGCCTGGCTGATGGGAAGGAGGTGGTTTAGAGCAAGTTGAATCAGGACCCTACGTATCAGTAAGCCTTGGTTAACAATTTAAAAGCGAGGAAGGAGATCGAAATGTCCAGGAAATTAATCGTTAGCATAGCGGCACTGTTACTCATCATGGCCTTGCTTGTCGCCTGTGGTGGTGGGACGACCGACCCCGCGACCGACACTCCCGAAGACACGCCTGCAGATGTGACGACGGATGGGGAAGAAACCGAGCCGGAACCTGAGCCCGTTGAAGAGGAAGAAGGCGCCGAAGAACCCGCGGCCTCAGATATCACCGAACTCAATATTCTCTGGGCCCAATGGGATCCCGCCGATTACCTGCAAGAAATCGGCAACATGTATGAAGAAGAAACCGGTATTGCGGTGAACATCATTCAAGAACCGTGGGGGTCGTTTCAAGATCTCTTCTTCACAGAAATGGCGGCACAGGGAACTTCCTACGACATGGTCGTCGGCGATAGCCAGTGGCTGGGTCAGGGCGCCACACAGGGCCACTATCTGGATATGACAGACTTTCTGGTCGGCGAAGGCATTGCCGATACAGTCACCGAAGCGACGCTGACCTATTATGGCGAATATCCCACGGGCTCTGGCACGTACTATGCCTATCCCACCGAGGGCGACGCCGACGGGTGGGCCTATCGGCGCGACCTGTTCGAAAACCCGGACGAGATGGCTGCGTTTGAAGAAGAATACGGCTATCCTCTCGCGCCACCGGAAACCTACGCGCAGTTAATGGATATCGCCCAATTCTTTACGCGTCCGGACGAAGGTCTCTACGGCGTGGGAATCTACACGCAGGCGGACTACGATGCGCTGACAATGGGCGTCGAGAATGTGATGTTTAGCTGGGGCGCCGACTGGAAGGATGAGAACAACAATGTAGAGGGCGTCGTCAACTCTCAGGCAGCCATCGACGCGGTCGCTTTCTACCGTGAGTTGTACGATTGCTGCCAGGCGCCTGGCCTCAGCAACGCGTTCTTCGCCGAAGTCAACGATGCCTTCATTGGCGGTCAGATCGCCATGGGCATGAACTACTTCGCTTTCTTCCCGGCGCTGGTGAATCCTAGCGTCAATCCCTACGCCGAGGATACCGGTTTCTTTGTCAATCCGGCCGGCCCCGACGGCGACCAGCACGCGGCGCTCGGTGGCCAGGGCATGAGCATCGTGTCCTACATCAGCCCGGAGCGGCAGGAGGCGTCCAAGGATTTCATCCGCTGGTTTGCGCAGGAAGAAATTCAGACCGAGTGGGCGCGTTTGGGCGGCTATACCTGCAACAACAACGTGCTCGCAAGCGAGGAATTCGCAGAAATTGCCCCTTATAACGCAGCCTTCGCCGAGACGATGACCTTTGTCAAGGATTTCTGGAATGTGCCCGTGTTTGGCGAGCTGCTGCTCGTAGCCCAGACCGAGTTGGGCCAGTTCATTGTCGAAGGACAGGGAACGGCGGAGGAGGCAATGAACAGCATTGCCGAACAGCACACGCAAATCCTACAGGACGCGGGCCTGGTCGAGTAGCCTGATTCACTGAGTGTAGAGTGTGGAGTGTGGGGTGTTTCACTCCACACTCTACTGTAAGCGAAGCGGTCCACACGCAAGGCAAGCCTATGTCCACGGAAGCCAAAAGCCATGTAAGCGAAACGGCGCGGCCTGCGGTCGGCGGTTTGCGTTCCTCGCGCCGTGCCCTCAGCGACCGCGCCATTATTAACATTTTCATCTGGCCAACACTGGCTCTGTTGATTGCCATTAACGTCTTTCCGCTGTTCTACAGCCTTTATCTGAGCTTCACTGACTACTCGGCCATTGCCAATCAGGCACCGGTGTGGATTGCCTTTGACAATTTCGCGCGTATCCTTGCCAGTGAACAGATGTGGAGCGTCTTTGCCACCACAGGGCAATACGTGCTCTTCTCCGTCGTGCTGCAACTGCTTCTAGGCTTTGGGTTGGCATTGCTCGCGCGCGAAAAGTTCTTTGGCAGCGGCATCGTCACCACCCTCATCCTGGCGCCCATGATGCTCTCGCCAGTCGTGGTAGGTCTCTTCTGGAAGTTGATGTACAACCCCACATTTGGTTACTTCAACTATCTGCTTGGCTTTGACAACCCCGCGCTCGCGCCGGATTGGCTCGCCAGCCGTATTGCAGGGCAGCCAACGCCTGGGTTGGCGTTGTTGGCCGTTATCATCGTCGATGTCTGGATGTGGACGCCGTTTGTGATGCTGCTCATTCTTTCCGGACTGAAAGCGATCCCTGATTATCTTTACGAGGCAGCGGCCATTGACCGCGCCAGCTCCTGGTTCCAGTTCTGGCGTATCACGCTGCCCCAGGTGGCCCCGCTGGTACTGATTGCCGTTCTCTTTCGTACCATCGAAGCCTTCAATAAATCATTCGACCTGGTCATGGGAATGACCGGTGGCGGGCCGGGCGATCAAACAGAGGTGGTAGCTGTGAATCTTTACCGCCAGGCGTTCCTGGGCCAGTGGCAAACGGGACGCGCCAGCGCGCTGGCCTACATGGTGCTGATCATCATTATCGCCATCAGCAATATTTACATTCGAAATCTCAACAAGATGCGAAACCAGAGTTAAGACGATGACATCATTTGCAGAGACTGGCCCTCGCACAGCCGTCACCGAAGGGATACGGGTCGACAAGGTCAACCCGCGCGCAAGATTGCTAAAAAACATTCGCGCCGTTGTCGTGATAATTTTGGCGCTGGTCGGTCTGATTCCGGTCTTCGCCATGGGGATTACGGCATTTAAGTCTCGCGCCGACGTGGTCGCCGTGCCGCCCAAACTGTTATTTGAACCTACATTAGAAGGGTTTGTCTTTCTGCTGACCGACCGCTCGCAACTTAGAGGGACAACGCTGGCAGAAGCACAGGAGAACGCCGAAGGTGGCGAGCCAATAGGAATATTCGACCGTATTGCCCTGCAAAACGGCCAGCGCATCAATGGCCCTAGTGATTTCATACTTCGTCTGCGCAACTCGCTGATCATCGCCGGCGGCTCTACCCTTCTCTCCGTCACGCTGGGCCTCTTTGCCGCCTACGCTTTTAGCCGCTTTGAGATTCCGGGGAAAGATGATTTGCTCTTCTTTATCCTGAGCACGCGCATGTTGCCGGCCGTCGTGGTCGCCGTGCCCCTCTTCCTCATGTACCGCCAGCTTGGCCTACACGACACGCACTTCGGTATGATCTTGCTCTACACCGTCTTTAATCTCTCCCTGACCGTGTGGCTGCTTAAGGGCTTTATCGACGAAATTCCGCGCGAGTATGAGGAAGCCGCCCTGGTGGACGGATACACGCGCCTGCAGGCGTTCTTCAAAATTGTACTGCCACAGGCAGCGACGGGCGTTGCGGCAACCACCGTCTTTAGCTTCATTTTCGCCTGGAATGAATATGCTTTTGCCCTGATGCTCACCAGCAACAACGCGCGTACGGCACCGCCGGCCATAGCCACGATGCTCGGCCGCGGCGGCATCGAGTGGTCGGCCATCGCCGCCGGCACACTGGCATTCCTCATTCCTGTGATCTTCATCACCTTTGCGCTTAGAAAGCATCTGTTGCGCGGCGTCACTTTTGGGGCAGTACGACAGTAACCTGATATGGCAACCATCCAACTTCGACAGGTTGAAAAGCTTTTTGGGGAGTTCCAGGCTGTCAAGCCCATGGATCTGACCATTCAAAGTGGGGAGTTTGTCGTGTTGCTCGGTCCATCCGGCTGCGGCAAGACGACCACGCTGCGGATGATTTCAGGTTTGGAAACAGTCACGCATGGTGACATTTACCTGGACGATCGCCTCGTCACGTGGTTACATCCTAGCGAGCGGGATATTGCCTTTGTCTTCCAGTTCTTCGCGCTCTATCCACACATGAGCGTGCGCCAGAATATTGTCTTCCCCTTGCAGGCCGTTGGTGCATCCCGCGAAACGATTGAACGGCGTCTTTCTGAAGTTGTCGACCTGCTGCGTATCGCGCACTTACTGCCTCTGAAACCCGGCAAGCTAAGCGGTGGCGATAAGCAGCGCGTGGCGCTGGCGCGCGCCCTCGTACGCCGTCCGGCAGCCTTTCTGATGGACGAGCCACTCGGCGCGCTCGACGCCGAATTCCGTGAGAGTATGCGCGCCGAAATCAAACAACTGCACATCGAGCAGGAAGCCACGACGGTATACGTTACCCACGACCAGGTGGAAGCGATGGCCATGGGTGACCGCATCGTGGTCATGTCTGATGCGGAAATCCAGCAGGTGGGCACGCCAGCGGAGGTTTATTACGATCCCGCCAATCTCTTCGTGGCGCAGTTCATTGGCAGCCCGGGCATGAACCTGGCGCCTGGCACGGTCGCCGGGGACTTGCTGAGCCTGCCGGGAGGCAACAACTATCGGATCGCCCCTGAGTGGCAAGAGACCCTCTCTAATACGCAAAATGGAGCCGCCGATGTGCTGCTGGGCTTCCGTCCCGAAGCCGCCGAGATCCATGTGGCTGGTGAATTGTCCGGTGAGGTTTATGCGACGGAGCTACACGGCGCCTACAAGATGCTCCACGTGAGCCTGCAAGAAGAGCATGACGTCGTTCACATTCGCAGCGACCGGCAGGCGGACTACCCAATCGGCGCCGGTGTGCGCTTCGATCTGAAGCCAGACATGGTGCGCTTTTTCAATCCGCATACCGAGGCCGCCCTGTTAGCGAAGCGGCCGCCACCGGTTAGCCGTCGGGAGGTCGTGTTTACATGAGCAACGTAACGCTACAACACGTCACTAAGCGCTTCCCAGGCGTCGTTGCGCTACAAGATGTGTCCTTTGCGATCGACGACGGCGAGTTTTTTGTGCTGCTCGGACCCACCGGCGCTGGCAAAACCACCACGCTGCGCATTATTGCCGGGCTGGAGCGCCATGATGGTGGCACAATTCTATTTGACGATGAGCCCGTCGATGACTACGCACCCGCCGATCGGGACGTGGCTTTTGTTTTCCAACAATACTCCCTTTACCCGACGATGTCGGTTTTCGATAACCTGGCATTCCCCTTGCGCTCGCCGTTGCGCCGTGTGCCGGTGGAGCAAATCCGGACGCGCGTGCGCGATACGGCCGATAAGCTGCGCATCACCCATCTGCTTGATAGGAAAACGGCGCATCTGTCTGGCGGCGAAATGCAGCGCGTGTCAATCGGACGCGCCATCATACGCGATCCGCGTGTTTTTCTGATGGATGAACCTCTGTCCAATCTCGACGCGAAACTGCGCGAGGCGCTGCGCGTGGAGTTGCAACACCTGCAAAAAACACAGGCTAGCACCACGCTGTTCGTTACGCACGACCAGATTGAGGCGCTGACCATGGCCGACCGCATTGCCGTGCTCGACGAGGGATGCGTGGTACAGATGGGCACGCCTGACGACATCTATGACCGGCCGACCACCACCTTTGTGGCGCGTCTCGTTGGTACGCCACGCATCAACCTGCTCGATACGGCGCGTGAGAACGGCGTTCTTACAGTCAAGGGAAGTTCAATGGAGCTGCGCGCTCTAAGCCAGGAGTTACCCGCGTCTTTCTTATTAGGCATTCGCCCAGAAGATGTCACGCCGGATTCCGAAGGCGAGTTTGCCGGTCGCGTGGCCCTTATTGAGCCACTGGGAGTGGAAACGATTCTCCATGTCGAAATTGGCGACCAGACGCTACTGAGCCTGGTGCCGGGCATGACGCCTTTGCGCACCGGCGAAAACGTTCGCTTTTCAATTGTTCCCGACCGGCTGCACTATTTTGACAATGATGGTCATCGCATCCAGTTATAAAGGAGCGTGATCGGCATGCGCAAGACGATCGCTCTCATCGGCGCTTTGGACACAAAGGGCAAGGAATTTGCGTTTGTTAATGAAGCTATCGCCGGCCGCGGCCACGACGCGCTGGTCATCAACACCGGCGTTATGGGCGAGCCGGCTTTCAGTCCGGACGTGGACGCCGAAGAGGTGGCCCAGGCCGGTGGGTCGAGCCTCGCGGCGTTGCGAGAAAAGGCGGATCGTGGCCAGGCCATGGATGTAATGACGCGCGGCATCGCGGACGTCATCGTGCAGCTTTATGACGCAGGCAGTATTGATGGCGTGCTGGCTATGGGCGGCTCGGCAGGCACCGCCATTGGCACTTCGGCGATGCGGGCGTTACCTGTCGGCTTCCCCAAGGTAATGGTGAGCACGATGGCTGCCGGCGACACGGCCCCCTACGTCGGCAGCAAAGATGTGGTCATGATCCCTTCGGTTGTGGACGTGGCGGGAATCAATAGCATTAGCGCACGTATCTTTGCCAACGCCGCGGGCGCCATCGTGGGTATGGTAGAGACGCCGGCGCCCAACGTTGTCCAAAAGCCGCTGGTGGCGGCGACGATGTTCGGTAACACAACGCCCCTTGTCGATCGCTGTCGCGAAACGCTGGAAGCAGCAGGCGGTCCGGCGGGAACGGGTTATGAGGTGCTCGTATTCCATGCCACAGGCGCCGGAGGCCGCACCATGGAAAGCCTGATCGACGAGGGCCTCGTCAGCGCGGTACTCGACGTCTCGCCGACGGAATGGGCCGATGAACTTGTAGGTGGCGTGCTCACTGCCGGGCCCACGCGCCTGGAAGCGGCAGCGCGGCAGGGAATACCACAAGTAATCGTTCCCGGCTGCCTGGACATGGTCAATTTTTGGGCGCGAAACACGGTACCGGATAAGTTCAGCAACCGCTTATTCTACGAATGGAATCCCAACGTGACGTTGATGCGCACGACGCCAGAGGAAAATGCTGAACTAGGCCGTATTTTGGCTGAAAAAACGAACGCCTCTGCCGGCCCTGTTGCCTTCTTTTTACCACTACAGGGCGTCTCGATGCTCGATGCGCCGGGTAAAGCGTTCTGGTGGCCGGAGGCAGACCGCGCGCTGTTTGAGGCGATTAAGAAGCATGCGCGTTCGGATAGCATAGTGCGAGAGATGAACAACAACATCAACGACCAGGAGTTTGCCGATGCCGTTGTGGGGCAACTGTTGGCCTGGAGGGCAGAGGATGGAGGATGGAGTTAGAGGAAGGAAATGCCATTTATTGCTCGTGAAGACGCACTCAGACGGCTGCGGCGAAACGTAGCCGAGGGACGGCCGATCATCGGTGCGGGCGCCGGTACTGGCATTTCTGCTAAATTTGCCGAGCGTGGCGGTGTCGATCTGATCATCATCTACAACTCCGGCCGCTACCGCATGGCAGGGCGTGGTAGCCTGGCGGGTTTACTACCCTACGGCGACGCCAACGCCATCGTGATGGAGATGGCGGGCGAGGTATTGCCCGTGGTGCAAGACACGATGGTCCTGGCCGGCGTATGCGGAACGGATCCCTTTCGGCTGATGCCCGTCTTTCTGCGCCAGTTAAAGGAAATGGGCTTTGACGGTGTGCAAAATTTTCCGACTGTGGGCCTGTTTGATGGTACTTTCCGTGAAAACCTGGAAGAAACAGGTATGGGCTATGGCCTCGAAGTAGAAATGGTTCGCGAGGCGCGCGAGTTGGATCTGCTGACATGCCCCTACGTCTTCACGCCGCAAGAAGCGCGTATGATGGCCGAGGCAGGCGCCGATGTGCTGGTGCCGCACATGGGTCTGACGACGAAGGGCTCAATTGGGGCCGAAACAGCGCTGACCCTAGAAGAAGCTGCGCGGCGCGTCCAGGCCATGCGCGACGCGGCCGCTGCAGTCGATCCCGATATTCTCGTGCTCTGCCACGGCGGGCCTATCGCCGAGCCGCAAGACGCGCAGTACATCTTTTACCATACCGAGGGGATCGGCGGCTTTTTTGGCGCATCGAGTATAGAGCGCCTGGCCACGGAACCGGCCATCGAAAACCAGGCGCGCCAGTTTAAGGATCTAGCGTTGAGGCCGCTTCGCTAACGAGGCCGTCTAGCTATCGCTAGATAGCCACTTACGAGGACGATAAATTCATGAATGGAAAATTCATTCAGGCATCCCAGGTCGAGTGGGAACAGCTAGATTGGGGCCAGTTAGGCTGGATAAGCCGTCCCGTGTTCACCGGCGCTCGGGACGTAACAGTCATCGAAGTGATCTTGAAGCCAGGCTTCGGACACAACTTCCACATGCATCCCGTCCAGGAGGAGGTTATTTACGTCGTGTCGGGAGAGATCGAGCAGTGGTTGGAGGAAAACAAACGCGTTCTTAGCGCCGGAGACGCTGTTTTCATCGCCGCGGGCGTGGTCCATGCGTCCTTTAACGAAGGAGGCGAGCCGGCCCGGCTCATGGTCACGTTGGGACCGTGTGACGGCGAAGACGGTTATGTCTCGGTCGAAGTGAGCGATCAGGCACCGTGGAACACGCTGCGCTAAAGATGGATATCCAGCACGTATCTATACCCCGTCCGCCCGGCGCGGAAAGTCGTGAACGAGCACGCGGATTTTTTGGCGAACTACTCGGAATGAAAGAGATTCCGGTACCTAGATCGATCCAGCACCTGGATCTTATCTGGTTTCAGGTCGGCAATCGCGAACTCCATTGTTTTGCCGAAGAGCCCATCGACGATCCATCGGGCCGCCACTTTTGCCTGGCGGTGGACGACGTGGAGGCAGTGCGGGCGCGACTTACCGCTGCCGGTTACGCTCCGTGGGGCCCGGAAATAATCCCGGGTCGGCCGCGCTTTTTCTGCCGCGATCCCTTTAACAACACCATAGAGTTTACCACCATCGAAGGCAACTATCTGGAATTAGAAGATACCGACGAATAGACAGCCGGCACTGTCGTTCAGTCGAAGGAGGAATTCATGTCACGACCTGTTACTCTTTTCACCGGTCAGTGGGCCGATCTGCCACTCGAAGAGCTGGCCGAGAAAGTTAGCGAATGGGGATTCGACGGCCCGGAGCTGGCCTGCTGGGGGGACCATTTCGAAGTTGATAAAGCGCTGGAGGATGACGGATACGTCCAGAGCCGCTGGGATATTCTGAACAAATATGACCTGATTTGTGTTGCCATCAGCAATCACCTCGTCGGCCAAGCAGTCTCTGATGTGCTGATTGACGAACGGCATAAGTCAATTCTGCCCCCTCGTATCTGGGGAGACGGCACAGCACAGGGCGTGCAGCAGCGGGCCGCCGAGGAGATGAAAAACACGGCACGAGCGGCACGCAAATTTGGCGTGGACATCGTCAACGGCTTTACGGGTAGCCCTGTCTGGCACAAGCTTTATTTTTTCCCGCCGACAAGCAGCGAAGAAATCGATCGCGGCTTTCAGGAGTTTGCCGCGCAGTGGAAGCCGATCATGGATGTCTTCAGCGAAGAGAACGTCAAATTCGGTCTGGAAGTACACCCAACGGAAATTGCCTATGATATTTACACAACGCAGAGAACGTTAGAGGCGATCGATCAGCATCCTAACTTCGGCTTCAACTTCGATCCCAGCCACCTCGTACACCAGTTCATCGATCCCGTCGCTTTCTTAGAAGAATTTGCCGATCGTATTTTCCACGTTCACGTTAAGGACGTAAGTGTGCAGAGTAGTAACGGCCGGCGCAGTATTCTCTCTTCCCATTTAGACTTTGGCGATCCTCGCCGAGGCTGGAACTTCGTATCTCCAGGTCGGGGAGACGTCCAATGGGATCCCATTATTCGCTCGCTCAATCAGATCGGTTACGATGGGCCGCTTTCCATCGAATGGGAAGATGCAGCAATGAGTCGCGAGCACGGCGCGCAAGAAGCGCTGCAGTTCGTCCGTCAAAGGGATTTTGCGCCCTCAGGTGTTGCTTTTGACGCAGCTTTTGCCAGTAAAGAATGAGATTACGGAGGACGCCATGAGCGAACAAACTGGCTTCACCACCATGGCCGGCGCCCGAGCCGAAGCAACAGCGCCCGAGATTGGCGTGGGCATGCTGGGCTACGCCTTTATGGGCAAGGCCCATAGTAACGCTTATAAGACGTTGCCTTACATGATGTACCCACCCGTCGCCATCCCGCGGCTGGCAGCGATTGCCGGGCGTGACGAAGACGCAGTGGCGGAAGCCGCCCGGCGTTATGGCTACCAAAAATTCTATACCGACTGGCGCGACATGCTTGCCGATGATGGTGTAGACCTCTTCGACAACGGTGGCCCCAACGACGCCCATGCCGCGCCCTCAATCGCCGCCGCCGAAGCCGGAAAACACGTCTTTTGCGAAAAACCGCTGGCGCGCACCGCCGAAGAGGCGCGCTCGATGCTTGACGCCGTCGAAAAGGCTGGCGTCAAGCACATGGTTGCTTTCAACTACCGCTTTGTGCCCGCCATCCGCCAGGCACGCGAATTGATCGCCAACGGCGCCTTGGGACAGATCTATCACTTCCGCGCTGCCTATCTGCAGGAATGGATCATGCCCCACTACAACACACCTATGATCTGGCGGCTGGACAAACAGAGGGCAGGCAGTGGCGTTCTCGGTGACCTTGGTGCGCACATCATCGACCTCGGCCGCTTTCTAGTGGGTGAGATGAGAAGCGTGAGCGCAATGACCCGCACGTTCATCGAGGAAAGACCTTATGCTGACGGTAGCACCATGGGCAAAGTGGACGTCGACGATGCTTTTGTGGCCGCCGTGGAATTTGAAAATGGCGCCATTGGTACGCTCGAAGCCACACGCTTTGCCGGTGGACGTAAGAATTACAACACATTCGAGATCAATGGTGAAAAGGGCAGCATTACCTTCAACCTGGAACGGATGAACGAGCTGAAAGTGTTCTGGGTAGGTGAGGAGCCCAAAGAAACCCAAGGTTTCCACGACGTGCTTGTCACCGAAGGGTACCATCCCTGGTGGGAAAACTGGTGGCCACACGGGCATATCATCGGCTGGGAACATACGTTCATACACGAAATACACCACCTTCTGGACTGCATCGTCAACGACCGTGACGTTGCGCCCGACGGCGCCACATTTGAAGACGGCTATCGGGCCGCTGTAATCTGCGATGCCATCCTGCAATCAGCCGCCGGTAAGAAGCAGGTGGATATTCATTATTAGGGAGTAGCTATGACATTATCTCGTCCACGCGTTCCCCTTGGTCTGCCGATCACGGCCATTGTGCTCTTCGTATTGGGACTGTTAACAGGACCTCTGATTCAGGCCAATGCCACAGAGCAACAGCTTGCGGCCAACGTGTTACTGAACGCGATACCCTTCATTCTCATCTCTGTCAGTATTATTCTGGTCTTTGTGACGCTCATCTGGGCCATAGCCAGCTCGCTCAACGACAACATTTCTAGACGTATTTATCGGCCTATCGAGCTGGCGCTTATCGCCGGTATTGTGTTAGGCGTCGCAGGCATGTTCCAACCATGGCTACATATTCTCTTCCGTGGCGGCTTCTACCTGCTGCTGTTCTCTACACTGGGTTTCATTTTGTGGAGTCACGTTCGGCCCAGTACGGCGCACCGGCAGCGACCTCTGGGCAGCCTGGATATTAGCGACTACCAAGGCGGAGCGGACTCCGTTCGCGAAGCACAATAAACCGTATGCCAATGCCGCCTAGCTATCTAGATAGCCACTTACAGGGAATTCAACCGCAAATGGTGCGCAGCGAGCTAGAGGATATTGTTGGCGCCGACCACATTTCGGTCAAGGAAAGCGACAAGCTCATCTACTCTACTGACTGGTCATGGATGCCACAAATGTGGTTGGATCGGGGCCAGCCGCTGACCACCCCTGACTATATCGTCCATCCCGGAACGGCTGAGGAAATTGCGGCCGTGATGGAGGTTGCCAACATCTACCGTATCCCTGTCATCCCCTGGGGCGGCGGCTCCGGCAGTCAAGGAGGAGCGCTGCCAACGTTCGGCGGCATCATCGTCGATACCAAGCGGCTAAACAAAATCATTGATATAGACGAACGATCGCTGACCGTCACGGCGCAAGCCGGCATCATCGGTACACAGCTAGAGTGGGCGCTCAATGATCGTGGACTCACGCTGCCCCATTACCCCGCTTCGGCCAACTGCGCCACGCTGGGCGGCTATCTGGCGCCGCGTGGTTCCGGTACCATCAGCACCAAATATGGAAAAGCGGAAGACTTGATGATGAGCATGCAGGTGGTCTTACCAACGGGCGCCATCATTCGAACGCCACCCGTTCCAAATCACGCCTCAGGGCCCGATTACGCCAGGCTCTTCCTCGGCTCCGAAGGTACCTTTGGCATCATCACCGAAGCCACAATGATGATTGATTATCTGCCACAGGTGCGGCTGTTGCGGGCGGTGCTCTTCGACGATCTTTCCAGGGCTATCGAAGCCGGGCGGCGCATGATGACGCGTCGCCTCGATCCTATGGTGATCCGCCTTTATGATCCCGGGTCGACGGCTTCCCTGGTGAAGCAGGTGCTGGGTTATGAGCTGGAAGGCGCTTACATGGTTATCGGCTTTGACGGCGACGCGGATCTAGCGGCCCTGCAGGAAGAAAAAGCGATGGCTATTTGCGAGGAGCTGGGGGCGCAGGACCTGGGCCGCGAGCCGGGGGAAAAATGGTGGAACCATCGCTATGACTTTTACTATCCGCCCCAAACGTTAATGCTCCCCTGGATGTATGGCACGGTGGAAACCGTGACGACGTTCGATAAACTGGAACAACTATACTGGGCCAAGAAAGCCGCAATCGAAGAAAGCTATGCCGACTGGAACATCCGCTACATCGGCCACTTTTCCCACTGGTTCCACTGGGGCGCCAGCCTGTACGACCGCTTCATCATTGAAGAACCACCGCAGGATCCACGTGGAGCGCTAAGCCTCCACAACCGTGTGTGGACGACAGCCGTAACTACTTCGGTCGAGAACGGCGGCATGATTAACGAGCATCATGGCGTGGGGCTCAAGCTAGGTCGTTACATGCGCCTGCAGTATGGTCCTGCCTGGCCACTGTTGAAGAATATTAAGGAGGCTATCGATCCAAACGGTATCATGAATCCGGGCAAAGTTGGATTCGGTGTATGACACATCGGCTCAGGTTATGTCTGCCTCACCGAAATTGCATCGAATTACGCGAATTAAAGCGAATTTCTTGGGTTTAATTCGCGAAAATTCGTGCCAATTCGATGCAACATAGACGACCGAGCGTAGACAAAAGCTAAAAATGCACATTCAAGATCCAATTACAACAACCGAGAACTGCCGCTACTGCCTTATGTGTCGCCATGTAGCTCCGGTAGAGCGTGTCATGCACGAGGAGGCGCTGACGCCACACGGGTGGGCGCTGGCCATCGCTTCGGTGCGGCGCGGCCTGCTCTCATGGAACGAAGAAACCGTGGACCGGCTCTATAGCGCGCCCGACGGTGGCAACTCGCGCGCCCACTGCGTTACGAATCAACCTCTTCCAGAAGCCATTGCCGCCACGCGTGCTGAGGTAGCAGCCCAACACCTGGCGCCGGGGGCCGCCTACGAGGTGAACAACTCGCTGCGAAAGTGGGGCAATCCTTACCAGGCAACCCCACCGGCGCCGGCCAACGGCCAGGGAGAGGGTCCTTCCAGTGGGAAGGGTCCTCCCACCGGGGAGGTGGCCCTTTTCGTAGGTGACGAAGCCCATTACCTGGAACCGGAAAGTGTGCAGGCAGCTTTACGCCTGCTGCGGGCAGTCGGTATAGAACCGGTGCTCATAGGCGCTGGCCGTAACAACGGATACATCGCCAGCTCACTGGGCTTCCCCGAAACGGCGCGCGCACTGGCACAGGCAACGCTTGATGAATTAGCCGCTAGTAACGCCCGGCAGTTGCTGGTCTTGTCGCCCGGCGACTACTTCACGTTCGATCAACTCTATGTTGAGCGGCTGGACATTACGTGGCCGCGAGAAGTAGCATTGAAAGAATTAACAACATTTCTGGCGGAAAAACTGGGCGAAGGCGCCATCTCGTTTGAACGTGCACAATTCGACCGGGCCTACGCGTATGTCGATCCGACGCACGCCGTTCGCGTACAGGCGCGCCACGACGCGCCGCGAGCGCTGGCATCAGCCGTACTGTCCTCAACTGCGCGGGAACTCTTCTGGCGGCGCGAGCGGTCGCATCCCGTAGGCAATACCGCGTTGCAGTTCACCAAACCGCTCATTGCTGCGCGCCTTACGAACGCGCGCCTGCAAGATGCACGAGAGAGCGGCGCCGAGCTAATTCTCACCGACGATCCCGGCACCCTGCATCACTTAAAACGCCACGCATCCGGGATGGATATACAGGTACAGGGGCTCTATGAGCTACTGGCCGATCATGCCGTTCCTCTGATCGTAGTAGCGTAATACTTTGTCAATAGTTGTGGCCCGATTTTGTAAATCGGCCGGACGAAATTGCATTTCGTCCTACAAACACATTATTTAACAGGAGGAAAATCATGCATCTATCAATGCACAATTGGATGAGGGCAGAACCGATCGAGGTGACGATTCGGCGCCTGGCCAAATACGGTTATGAAAGTATCGAGATCGGCGGCGAGCCGGACAAATACGACACCGCCGAATTGCGCCGGCACCTTCAAGAGAACGGTATCCGCTGCTGGGGGTCGATCAGCCTCATGTTTACGGGGCTGGACCTGATCCAGGCCGACGAAAAGGGTCGCGCAAATACCGTCCGCTATCTCAAAGATTGTGTGACCATGGTCAAAGAGCTGGACGGCGAGATAATGAGCATCGTGCCCTCAGAGGTCGGCAAGATTCACGCCCAGGCTGACCCCGAAACGGAGTGGCAGTGGGCTGTGGAGGGGCTCCGTGAAGTGTACGAATACGCGCATAAAGATGGCATTCGCGTTGCCCTTGAGCCGCTGAACCGCTTCGAAACGAACTTTTTAAACCGGCATGATCAGGCGCTCCGTCTGGCCGAGGAAGTCGGCCCTGATTGCGGCGTCTGTTTGGATGCGTTCCATATGAACATCGAAGAAGCCAACTTCCGCCAGGCGTTGCTGGACACAGGCAGCCGACTCTATGATTTTCACGTAGCGGATAATAACCGCATGGCCTGCGGGCAGGGCGCGCTCAATTGGGCGGAGATCGTCGGGACACTCAAGGAAATGGGCTACGACGGGGCGCTAACGGTCGAGTTTGTGGCGCCCATCGACCGCACACCCGCCAACCCGTACAAAAACGCGACGGCGTCGGCAGAGAAAGAATTGACGGAGGAACAGCTCAAATTCATTGAAGATCATGGCAGTGGCGTACTCTCCGAGGAGTTTTACGGTTGGCTCGTAGAAGAAACAGGCAAGACCTTGCTGCCACTGATAAAATAATCATGGCAAAGACCGTCGTGATCATAGGTACGCTCGATACCAAAGGCGCCGAGATCGGCTATCTACGTGATCGGTTGCAAGCGCTTGGCCTGGAGACCATGGTCATTGATTCTGGAATCCTGGACGAACCGCTGGGTATCAAACTGGATCCTGACCGCGATATCAGCCGATCGAAGGCGGCCACATATGCCGGCGTTACAATCGACGATCTTCGTAACGCCGGCAGTCGCGGCAAAGCCGTCGAAGGAATGCGCGAGGCGCTCAAAAAGCTGGCGCTGGAATTGTACAACGATAGAAAATTGGACGGCATCACCAGCATGGGTGGCGCGGAAGGTGCGGTGATGGGCGCGGCCGCCATGATGCAGCTTCCGGTAGGAGTGCCCAAAGTGCTAGTGTCGCCGATCGCCTCAGGCAAGCATTACTTCGACCCTCTCGTAGGCACCAGTGACATCATGGTCGTCCATTCTATTGTAGACATACTAGGCCTGAACCCCATCGCCATGACGATTTTTGATAACGTTGCAGCCGCTCTTAAGGGGATGGTAGAGCACGGGCACCAACTTCCAGAACCGGTTGCCGGCGAGCGTTATGTCGCCGTTACCATGCTAGGAAACACGACAAGGGCCGTGATGTCACTCAAGGAGCGCCTGGCCGAACAGGATTACGAGGCCGTGATTTTTCATTCCAACGGCGTTGGCGGACCGGCGATGGAAGAATTGGCTGAGGCAGGCCAATTCGTCGGTGTGATCGATTTTACAACCAACGAGACCAATGATCCCATGGTGGGCGGCATACATGACGGTGGGCCCGAGCGCTTGCGCCGTGTAGGACAGGTCGGACTGCCAGAGGTAATCGTCCCCGGTTGCATCGACTTTAGCGTTTTTCACTCTGGCCACGTTCCTGATGCGCTGGCCAATCGCCCTGTTTACGACCACAACCCGGAATACACTTTGGTCCGCACCAGCCATGAAGAAATGATCGAGCTGGGCCATTTGTTTGCCGAGAGACTTAACGCGGCCAAAGGGCCGGTTGTCGTTGCCGTGCCCACTGCAGGGCTATCTATCCCTAACGTGCCTGGCGGACCATTCTGGAATCCGGATGCCGACCGAGCGTTTCTGAAGACTTTGCAAACAGAGATTCGGGAGGATATTCCGGTATACACGTTTCAAGCGCACGTCAACGATCCCGAGTTTGGCCGGCAGGTCGCCAATCTGTTTATTGAGTTAATGAAGGAGCACGCTTATTTATGATTGCCGCAAGTGGACGAGGCGCGAGCGACTCGCGTTATAAAGGGTTACCACACCTGACATCGGATGATGAGGCTTTTCGCGAAATATTCCTGTCCTGGGACCTCGGCGACCTCACCTATGTTGATATCCGCGAATATCTCAAGAAGAAGGATATCATTCTTATTCCCATAGCAAGCCTGGAACAACACGGGCCACATTTGCCGCTCTATACTGACACGATTACGGCGGTCGAAATCGCTCGACGGGTTTCCGAAATGATCGCGGTGTTACATACGCCGCCGATTTGGACCGGATACTCGCCACAACACATGCATGCCGCAGACCAGGGACGTGGCACCATTACCCTCCGAAGCTCCACGTTGCTAAACCTGATGCACGACGTCGCTCGTAGCCTCATCCATCACGGCTTCAACCGGCTGATCTTCGTCAACGGTCATGGCTCCAACGTCAAAGTAGTCGATCCCATACTGCGCAAGTTGCGATACGAGACCGGTGCGCTCGTCAGCTTCGTCAAACCTTACATGGAAAACTATGTTGGTATCCTGGACGGACTGATGGAAAACCCATGGGATGAAACTCCTGGCTGGCATTCCAGCGAATTGGAGACGTCGCAGGATTTGGCCTGGAATGAAAAATTGGTACGCATGGACCGCGCCGAGTTCACGCGAGCTCACGTTCCGCAGCATTTACCTGAAACGTTTGACAAGAAGGATGGCATGCCCGACGTAGCTTTCGAGGGCTACAAATACTTTACGTTTCCTATGGACCACCACGAGTTCATCGAAAGCGGCACAATTGGCAATCCGCTGCGCGCGACCAAAGAGAAGGGCGAAGAAGCATTTCGACGCCTGTCAGAACATGTCGCACGAGGGGTGCTGGAACTTATGCAGGTCGAAGTGGAAGTTCACAGTCGCGAGTTCGTCGATCGCGTTCTTTAGCGAACCTGCTCTTTCCGGATCGCCATAAACTTTTTGGCGGTCTCGACGGCCACGGCGGCGTCGCGGCAGTAAGCGTCGGCCTCAATATCCTCGGCAAACGCCTCGTTCAGCGGCGCGCCGCCCACCAGCACCACGATGTCCTGCCGGATGCCGGCCGCCTTCAACGCCTCAATCACCACGCGCATGTAGGGCATCGTCGTCGTCAACAGCGCGCTCATGCCCACGATATCCGGCTGGTGCTCCGCGATGGCGGTCATGAAGTCCTCCACCGAGTTGTTGATGCCGATGTTGACCACCTCAAAGCCCGCCCCCTCCATCATCATCGCCACCAGGTTCTTGCCGATGTCGTGGATGTCGCCCTTCACCGTGCCGATGACCATCGTGCCGATTTTCGGCGCGCCGGTCTCGGCCAAAAGCGGCCGCAGCAAGGCCATGCCCGCCTTCATCGCCTTGGCCGACATCAGCACCTCGGGCACGAAGAGGATGCCGTCGCGGAAGTCGATGCCTACGATGTCCATGCCCGCCACCAGCCCCTGCGTCAGCACCTCGTAGGGCGCCATGCCCCGCGCGAGGCACTCCTCGACTTCCTCCACGATTTCGTCGGCGTAGCCGTCGTAGAGGTCGTCCATCATCAGCTCCAGCAGCTCCTCGATGGGCATTTCTTGGATGTTGATTTCTTCTGTCAATAGTCACCTCGTTTCTCGCAAATATAACAAACCCTGCTACAATGTCAATGAATTTGAAATGCTTGTTCACATTGTGAAACAGCAGCCTCCTGTTGCCCATTATGCTGATTCTATAGTAGGAAAACCAAATAATACCAAAGCGAAAGGACAGTTGATGCGGCCTACTATCAATGTCGTTAGCGATGACCTGATCGACAAGATTCTGGATGAAGCAAAGAGAGTTCTGAGCGAGATTGGAGTTGAAGTTCGTGGCGCGCAACTGCGGCGCCGTTTGCTCGACCACGGTCTGCCAATGGACCGCCAAAGCGAGCGTATCCTCTTCCCGCCTGACGTCGTCGATCAGGCCATAGCCAGCACTCCTCGCACTTTCACCCTTTTCAATCGCGATGGTGGCCCGCATGCCGAGTTAGGCAGCGACAACGTCCATTTTGTGCCCGGCTCAAGCGGCCTCAAGGTGCTTGACCATCGCACCAGCGAAACACGCCTGGCCAATACGCGCGATTTCGCCGAATACGTGCGCCTGGCCGACGGCCTGCCCAACATCGCATACCTGGCGACAGCCTTCTCCACCAATGACGACATTGAACCGCAAGTGTCTGACGCGTGGCGCCTTTATCTGTGCCTCACTCACTCTCTTAAGCCGGTCGTTTCCGGCGCATTCACTGAGCACGGCGTGCCGCGCATGGCGGAGATGATGCAGCTATTTCGCCACGATCGCGAGGACCTCATCCAGAGGCCCATGTCGATCTTCACCATCACCGCCACCGGCATGTTCCGCTACAGTGAGGACTCTTGCCAGAATCTGCTCGACTGTGTCGAGTGTGGCATTCCCATAGAAGTTGTCCCTGTGACCCTCATGGGCCTCATTGCGCCTGTCACGCTGGTCGGCGCGACCGTCTTTCACACTTCGGACGTGCTGGCGGGCCTTACGATGGCTCAGATCGTCAAACCGGGCGCCCCTGTCCTCTTCGGCGGCGCGCCCGCTGCCTTCCACATGCGCGCCGCAACCTCGCCGATGATTGCCGTGGAAGCGCTGCACCTGGACATGGCGTATGTCGCCGTCGCGAAATCGTTGGGACTGCCCACGCAGTCTTACATGGCCCTCAGCGAAGGTAAATTCCTCGATGCCCAGGCCGGTGCAGAAACGTTTGGCAGCGCCTTGCTGGCGGCGCTTGCCGGCGTCAACTCTGTTTCCGGACCCGGCATGCTTGACTACGTACTGGTTTTCAGCCTGGAGAAATTGGTTTTTGACGACGAGCTTTGCGGGCAAGCGCTGCACTTCGTTCGTGAAATGAAGCCCGTGGAGGATCTGCCCACCGTCGATCTCGTGCGCCGGTTGTTGGACGATCAGCACATGATCACCGCCGATCACACCATGAAGCACTGGCCTAATGAGCTATATCTCCCCGGTGCAGTGATCGACCGCCAGAACCGCGAAAACTGGGCCAAGGCCGGGGCGCCGACGCTGGCAGAGCGCACGCGCCAGGAAGTCGAACGGCGATTGGCGGCGTACACGCCGCCGGAGATTGACGAAGGAATTGAAGCGGAGATGCAGCGCATCATCTCTGCGGGTTTGCGAGGAGACGATCCGCTGCCCGAGATACCTGAATTCTCTAATAACGGTGGCAACAGGGGAGAGCGTCGCGGCCGTGGTAGGCGTCAGACACGCCGCAGTCGGGGTTAAAAGGCTAACACTATAGCTAAGAAGATGACGGTAAAACTATTTCTACTTGTTCTGAGAGTTCTAAAGAGAAGAAGCGGTCGGCGGCATGGGCATAGTCCTCGCCACTTTCGTCTACAACGCGAATATAACCGCGCGCCTGCGCCTGCTCTTCTGAGATCACTCGATAGAGCTTGCGCAACTCCAATGCGGCTTCATATTCTTTTTTCATCGTTAATCGAGTAGTGGGAACTTGAGTTAGAATTCCTTTCTGTCAATACCGTACGCTTCGTACCAACGAACCTCAGCTGTGTGTTACGCCACCTCACCAGCGATCGTGGCTGCAGCTCGCGTTGCTTCGCCAGTGGTGGAAACTAACCGGCACTGTAGTGCAGCAAACAATAACAGGCCGCTGAAAAGGATGAACCGATGGCTATTTTGGACTGCCTCGCGAGGCCTACTGTGCCGATTGAACACAGCGAAAACCTACGTTGTATAGATTCTGAGGAATTTGAGCCAATCTGATCGCCCCGATTGGCCCATAGCTCGCAACTGATCCAGGATAAGAATAGTCGTATAGCGCTCCAGGAGAAGCTCTCATAGCCACTTGGTACTGCGTCTATTACACTGACTTCACCTTTGGCGGTTGCTCAGCGCCCAACGGTCACCAGCCATCGTTGAAGCAGCGCCATAAAGACGCCTGGCTGCTCGAGGTGGACTGTATGACCCGCCTCGGGAACTACCGTAAGCAACGCCTGCGGCATGCTGCGCAACATTTCACGCGCTAACGCCACGAACTTCTCATCCAGTTCGCCCACAATCAACAGTGAAGGCAGCGCCAGCTCCGCAAGCCTATCCCACAACGACGGTTGCGTCCCGGCGCCCATACCCCGCAGGCTGCCTGCCAGACCTTGTGGTCGGTTGCGCAGGCGGCC
>JAICPS010000198.1 GCA_025929715.1 Anaerolineae bacterium
CACCGGTTTCCAGGCGATTCTCGACAACCTGGATCGCAACCGGGTAGAACAGGGCTTCCTCTCACTCACCCCGGCCTGGTTGACGCTGCCCATGACGGCCAGCACCGGCAACGGTGGAACGTGTTACGGCGACTCCGGCGGCCCGCATTTTATCCATATGGACGGTGTGGAGACGGACATCGTGGCTTCGATCACTGTCACCGGCGACGCCCCATGCAAGGCGACCGATAAGACCTATCGCATGGACACGGAATCAGCCCGAAGCTTCCTGGGGCAGTATGTGGACCTTCCCTGAGTTCGGTAGATTGAAGATCTGCTGCGTTTCTTTCGTCGAGGAACGGCGACTATAGAAGCGGGGGACTTGACCGGCTAAAGGCAGGTTAAGGGGCAAAGCGGCGTTCAATCGCGTCTGTAGTCGACGGGTATGTCGAAGAGGAGCAGTATCAGATGAGACGCAGGAGAATTTTCGTCTGGATCGGGTTGGTGTTGATCCTAGCACTAATCCCGCTGGTGAGCGTCCAGGCAGGCAAGGGGTATGATTTATCGCTGGATTGGCATGAGGTCGTTCCATCTGGATCGGGCAATCCGAACATGTTTGGAGACGGCACGATCGAGGTGAATGCGGGCAAAGGGCGGGTGTGTTATACGATGCGCATCTTTATTTACCCGAGCCCTCCTGATTGGCCGCCAACAGGTGTCGCCATTCACAAGGCGCCGGCCGGCTCGAACGGCCCACAGGTCGTCGATTTGCGGCCCAATTTTGGCGCGTTCGGCGAGCCAAACATCAGCGGCTGCGTCAATATCGACGGTAATCTGGCCCACGAAATCCAGAGAAAGCCCGGCCAGTACTACCTGCTGATATCTGATTCAACGCATCCGGAAGGGGCCGTGCGGGATCAGTTGGGCAAATGACGCCGATCTGATTCTAGCCGTTATCAGACCCTTCACCGCGCAGCGTCCGCTCAATGCGGGGGTCGGGAATTAGCCACAGCACGGCCACCAGTACATACAGCCCTCCGGCCAGCGAGGTGTTCACGAATGCCAGCGGAATGGCGGCCAGATAAATCAGCACCGACGCCTTGCCCTTGACGTCGCGGTTTACGGCGTGCGCCAGAACGGAATCGCTGCCGTGCAGGGAAATGAGAGCGCGCGTCAGGATAAAGTAGGCGACTGCCGCCAGCACGAGGACGACGCCGTAGAGCGCGACGGGCCATGCTGCGAAGCTGGTCTCGCCCATCCAAGCGGTGACGAAGGGCACGAGCGACAGCCAGAAGAGCAGGTGTATGTTGGCCCACAGAACGCGGCCGTCCACGCGCCTGGTTGCCTGTAGCAGATGATGGTGGTTGTTCCAGTAAATGGCGAGAAACACGAAGCTGAGCGCATAACTCAGGAAGGTGGGGATGAGCGGACGGAGTGCAGCCAGGCGTGGTTCTTCGGGTACGCTTAGTTCCAGCACCATGATCGTGATGATGATGGCGAGTACCCCGTCGCTGAAGGCTTCCATGCGATTGCGGCTCATTGCGAATCACCAGTCCCGTTGAATGCGCTTCAAGCCATCATAATTGCCCGATCGAACAAAGTCAATTGACCGAAAGCCGCATTCCAGTCGTGCGCCTTGACGTTTCTTCCAAAGCCGATTACGCTTTCAGAAAGCGACCGCTTCTCGAGCATCAGCACACCCCATTAGTCGCCTCGCTAATCATGATTTTACAACATCAGGAGGAACAACCCCATGTGGAACGACTTTAAGGACTTTGTTGCTCGCGGAAACGTCCTCGACCTGGCGGTAGCGGTCATTCTGGGTCTTGCCTTTGGCGCCATCGTCACCTCGTTGGTGAATGATATTATCATGCCTGTGATTGGCGTCATTTTGGGAGGCATCGATTTTACCGCGCTGGCAATCCAGGTGGGGGCGGCGACGATCACTTACGGCAACTTCATCCAGGCGGTGATCAACTTCCTGATTATCGCCTTTGTGATCTTCCTGATCGTTCAGACTGCGGAAAGAATGCAAAAGGAGGAAGCAGTGGTGCCGCCAGAGCCGACGACGACGGAGAAATTACTGACCGAAATCCGCGACCTGCTGCGGGCTGACGTACGGCGATAGTAAGTAAGAAGGCCCATCGTCGATGGGCCTTCTTGATGTGAACCTGTGGCAGTACGGTTGGCGACTACTTAACCGGCAGCAGCGGGCACTGGAAGTAATTGCCGGTTTCGGAAATGGTTACGGCCCCGGCCGCCTCGAGCGCCTGTAATTGAGCGTAGGAAGTCACCAGCTCCGGCGTCCCGACCCAGGTGACGTTATACTCGATCCAGCGGCCGCCATTGTAGGCTGGATTGCCGGGCGCGGCTTCACCGACGGGCAACTGGCCTTCGACGCCGCCGATAAACTTGAACAGACCATCGTACGACTGCCTGTTATTGGCAGTCGGCGCGGGGAGATCTGCATTCCCCTTGGTACCCCAGGCCTGATCGTCGGCATAAATTGCGGGGCTGAAGTTAGGTCCGGCGGCAAAAGCCGGCACGACGGCGACGACCAGTAAGGCTGCGAGAAACGCCAGAGCCAATACTTTCTTTTTCATCAGAGACTCTCCTTGGTCATTCTCATGCTATTGTGGGTGTTGCAGATCAGGCAGGGTCCGGACCTCCTGCTTCTGCACGATCCGTTAGCGATTTACAATCAGATTCGCGAACAGTAGGAAGATAGTACGTGGAGTTGCTTACAAAAGGCTTACAGTGTCGTGAACAATTTCTTACGGCGATAGACCCATGATTCCGTTAGAAAGCCCCATTGCCACCGGCCGCACGGCAGAGATTTATCCATGGCCGGAGGGGCTGGTCCTCAAGCTCTTTTACGATTGGGTGTCAAAGGGGGCAGTTCAGACCGAAGCGGACGTCGCTCGCGCGGTTTATGCCGCCGGTTTGCCCGTTCCCGCGGTTGGCGAGCTGGTCCAGGTGCGCGGGCGACGCGGGCTACTCTATGAGCGCGTCGACGGCGCCACGATGTTAGACGAGCTAAGCGACAGGCCATGGACGCTGCTGCAATCGGCCCGGCGACTGGCGGAGCTACATGCCATCATGCACTCCCTTAAGCCGGCGGCCGAGCTGCCTTCGCAGTGCGAGCGCCTTGCAGCGAAGATTCGTGACGTGCGGGAACTGAGTCCAGAACAGCGCAACGTGCTGCTCGACGCCCTGGCAAAGATGCCTGCCGACAATCGACTATGCCACGGCGATCTTCATCCGGCCAACGTCATCGTAGCGCAGCGCGGACCCGTCATCATCGACTGGATCGACGCCACCCTCGGCAATCCACTCGCCGACGTCGCGCGCACGTCGGTGCTTGTCTTGGGCGAGGCACACAACGAGTCACATCCCTGGGTGTGGAAGCGACTGATCAATTGGTACCACCGCGTCTATCTTCGGACCTACTTTGGGCTGCGACCCGGCGGTGAAGCAGAGTACGAAGCCTGGCGCCCCATCGTCGCCGCCGCGCGAATGAGCGAGGGGATCGACGAGGTTCAGTCGTGGTTGTTAGAGCAGGCCGCGGTACTTTTTTGGTAAGATATTGCGGTCGCAGTTTTTCATTGAAGCCGAATCGCCTACGGCGGATGACTGATGAATGGCAGATAGTACCTCGTGCCGATTAGAATCTCCTTGCGGTCGGCGTGTGCGGGCCGGTAGCCGCCCGCGCCATCGGGAACGAGCAGCTCGGCGCGCACACCGGCGTAGCCGGCCAGCTCGCCGCTGGTGAAAGTGGCTAAGAAGCGGCCGCTGGAATCAGTCATGCCGTTGACGGCAATCTCGTCATTCACCAGGCCCAGTTGTTCGTCGCCTTCAACGCCAATCTGAACCATCTCATTCGCCAAAGGATTGCCCCAGCGATCGGTGACCAGCGCCTCCAGCGAGGTCGCGGCGCCGCCGGCCGGTAGAGACAGAGCGCCGGTACTGAGCTGAATATTGTTGGCTACCGCGTCGTGAATCTGGATCTCCGTGGTTGCCACGACGGCGCCACTGTTGAAGTCTGCCGTAACGACGGCGACGCCTGTTGAAGCGCCGCTGGTGAAGGTCGCCGTGAAGTATCCGCCCGCTGTGACGCCCGTCGAAGGTGTGATGGCGCCCAGCGTGGCGCTCAGATCGAGCTGCGTGCCGTCGGCCACGATCACGTTCTGGCTATCGGTGACCATAAAGGCCAGCACGCTCGTGTCGCCGCCCGGCCGCAGATAGAAGGAGGGGTTGTGAATCATAATGTTGGCCGGTGGTCGCGCTCGCGTTACGGTGGCGTTATCCGTGGCGCTCATCACCCCTTCTTCGACTTCAATCGCCGTGAGCGTCACCTCGCCCGACGCGCCACTGGGCAGGGTGTTGCTGGGGCTGCCCATGTTGACGTACACTTCCAACACGGTGGATTCGTTGGGATTCAGACACCAGGCGCCAAAGACACCGTCAATGCTCCACCCCTCGGGTAGGGCCGCGTCCAGGGTGTAGCAATGGTCGAAGGCGTCCAGGTTGGTAAGTTCGAATTGCAGGGTCGTGAAGCCGCCGTAATTATACCCGTCGCCCAGCGACTCAAGCTTCAATGGCTGGAAACTGTAGGGCACTGGATCGATGCGGATAAAGTCCACGCCGCCGAACTGACCCGAGACTGACAGATAGGCGCTGCCGGCGCCGGGCGGCGTGTAGGCGTTCGCCCCGAAGAGGCCATCGCCGACAAAACTATCACCGTGCGCGCCGTCGTCGTAGAGTGTGAACGTCCCGCCAAAAAGCTCATCGGTCGGCAGCACGAACTGGCCGGTGAGCATGTTTCCGTCCATCGCCTGGCCCAGGTCAATCAACAGGCCGCTGTTAGCCAGCGTCGTCAGGTTGTGGGCGCTGCGCCCCTCTACGGAGAGGGCGCTGGCGGCGAAGCTGAAGAAGGAGAACGTTCCTTCGCCGCTTGGGCCGGCGTCTACCACCGCCTCCCAGTCACCGGTGCGGCCATCCACGTCAGCCTGGATGTATTGAACCAGCCCCAGGTCTAGGCACAGCACGTTGGCCGTGTCAGCGCAGTTAACCGCCCCGCCGCCGGGATAGCGGACGACAAGCGGCTCGAAGTCGCCGCTATAACCCGTCAGCAGAAATCCGACGCCGCTCATGGCGCTATCCACGGCGACCGTGTACGTTTTGGTCGGCTGAGGCGGGGCTGGAAGGAACTTGTAGCCCATCCCGTTAGAGGCACCGGCGACGTCGTCGTGGCTGACCTGGATACCTCTCGCCGGAGAGAACAACGGGTTCTTATCTTCAATACCAATCGTCGCGCCCCCGGCGCCGTTGCCTGCGAGGTCGGCATACTGGAAGCGAATCTCGCCGGTGGCCACGTTGAGCAGCGTCTCAAAGTTCATGTAATCGCCGGCATGTCCCGCAGGATAATAGTTGCGGTGCTCGACGGCGAACCAATCGCCCTGTTGCAGTGAGTAGATTTTGCCCTGTGCGCCGCAGCCTTCGGGCCCGTTGACCTGGGCGCAGATGAGCTGCCAATCCAGATTGTCCCAGTACGGATAAAGCGTGTTGTTGGGTAAGAAGGTATTGGGAATCGGATCGTTGCCGGAGTCCGAAGCGCCGTAGGCGCTGCCGTTGAAGACGAGATAGCCGTCCTCGTAGGCGCGCAAACTCGTATACGGCGTATCGTAATAAGAGAATGTCTCGGATAGGGAAATGCCCACGTTGACGTAGCCGCCCTGGCTGGGTGTGCCATGGTCCGTGCCGGCCGTCGCGTCAATCCAATCGTACTCCCAGGTTGCCAGCTCGTCCCAACGATAGGTGGCAAAGTCACTGACGTAGTCGCTCCAGCTGCCGGCCCCGGCGCTATGCGTAATCTGGGCGCGCAGGATGTCGGCGGCATTGGCTGCCTGGGTCTCGTCTACGAACAGGAATTGCCCGCCGCTATTGATAGCCGTCAGCAGGTAGGGAACCACGCCGCCAGGGACGTCCTCGGCCGCCAGGCCCAGCGCGCGCCGCGCCGCTCCTTGCAGCTGCTGCTGTTCCTCCGGCGATAGCTCGCTTAACGCCGAGGGGCAGACGCCCATCAGGGCCATCGAGGCCTGGATGCCACGGGTATTGAGAAAATGAGTGATATTTTCAACTGTGGGCGACTGGACCGTGTCGCCGTCGGTGAAAAGCCAGGCGTGGCCATTGAACTGGTCATCCACCGCCTGCGCCAGCGCGCTGAGCGCACCAACGGTGCAGCTTCCATCGGCGGCGCCGCTGGCGGCAAGGCCGTTCACCGCCGGCAGCAGCCGCTCGGGGAAGAACTGGCCGGCAAATACCTGCTGGTTTGTCGGGCCGCTGTTGTTGAAGGTTTCTAAAGAGAATTCGGTGCCTTCCGGTTCGGCGCCCAGATCGTTGATCGCTTCCAACAGCACCGTCTTGACGGCGTTGAATTTGGCGCCGCTCATGCTCTGGCTGTTGTCGACCACGTAGGTGAGCTGGTTCCACCAGATGGCGTCGGTCGGTCCCTGCGCCGCCGGCTGCAAGGGAGACGCCGCCGCCATGACGGAGCCCGCCGGAGGCAGCGTGTAGCCCGTATTCTGCAGGATGGCGGCCGCCGTCGCGGCGTCCGCCGGTTTGCCGTCCTGCACCCAGGCGCGCGCGAACGTGTCGAAATTACAGTCGTCGTCAAAAAAGCCGTAGGCCACCGATTCGAAAGTGTCCCCAGTATAAATTTCCTGGATCATGGGCTGGCCGTGGCTGATCGTATCCTGGCCGTCATCCGCCGAATCGTAGAGGTCCCACAGGGCGCCGGCGATGGCCATTTCGTAGAGCACACTGACCAGAGCGGGCGCCTGTGTTGTCTCCAGGTTGACCATGATGCCGCCGCTGCCACTGCCGTTGATATCAATGTAGGTGTCGGCGTCCGTGGCGCCCACGGCGTCGCGCACCATGCTTTGCCAGTAATCGGGATAGGCTTCACCCCAGGATAGCTCCGAGTCGCCGACCAGCTGGTTGATAAAGTGATCGCCGCCCGGATTGTCATCACAGCTGTAGATGTCGTCGGCCATGTGACCCCATTCGTGGATGATGACCGAGTCGTCCCATGCGTCGGGATCAGACGGATCGTCGGCGATGGTCATCTCTCCCCAGAAGGACAGATAGTAGGAGGAATCATCCCCATATCCCGGTTCCCAATGGACCTCGCCTTCGTCGTCGAACAGCGCATCGCCGCCAGACTCACCGCCATTGTCTCGCCACACCGTCCAGGCATCCAGGACGGCGTCGGCAATGTTAAACACCGCGCTCTGGTTCAAGTCCAACCCGATGTTAAAGGTGTGCGAACCGCCCTCGGACACCCAGTTCGCCGTCCTATATTCGTAAACTTCGTCTATATACGAGCTGTCAATAATCTCGGCCACGAAGCTGTCGTCGACGTAAATCTCGGCATGCAGGCGCACGTAAATTTCCAGCTCATCGTCGAACCAGCCGTCGTCGTCGCAAAAGCCGCCGGAAAAGTTGCCGTTGGCGTCGGTCCGTAAATCGAGATAACTGTCGTCGAAGACGATGTCTTCTTCGCGGATTTCGACCCACGCGTTGCGCACGGGCACGCGCACCTGCGCGCCATACCCGCCGGTCGTCGGTGGGCGATCCCAACGCTGGATCGTGCCCGAGATGCTGAAACACGGGTCGTCCATGGGCGCCTGCGGACCGGCGACCAGCGGCGCGCTCGTAACCTCGGCCTCCATGATAGAGCCCATCGGACTATGGGCGTGAGGATCTCTGTCGGAAAGTTCCGAGCCTTGTGGCTGTATTGTGAAGAACAGAACGCCCGTCGCGGCAAAGCGAATATCGGACGCCAGCTGAAAAGAGCCCTCAGACCACACTTTGAACGTTCCCGCGGATGGGAAGCTCACGACTCGCCGGCTCTCGACGGTCTCTCCGGCGGATACCGCCCCAAAGCTTTCACGAGCGCTGCCGGTCAATAGGGCCCCGGCGGGGATACCCCAGATCACA
>JAICPS010000087.1 GCA_025929715.1 Anaerolineae bacterium
ATACTGGGCGATGTCGATCTGCTCATTGGCTGGGTCAGCGTAGAGAGTCTTGTACTCATGGGTCTCTATTTCGGCGGCGTCTGGCTGGTGCAGCAAGAAGGTAAGTTGGCGGCTGGCAGCGCCGGGCCAACTGACGTCGTACCGGCGCCCGGCTTTCCATCACTGCGTCGCGGGGTGATAGGCTTTTTCAGTGCTAGCGTCGTTCTGATTCTGGTCGTACCTTCGCTGGTGGACGCCAGCACGGAAATTGCAATCATTACCGGTCTGGGCACGGGATTTGTCGGCACAGCGCTTCTGAGCTTCGTCACGTCCTTGCCGGAACTGTTAGCAGCGCTGATGGCAGTACGTCTGGGCGCCGTGGAACTGGCTGTGGGCAACCTGTTCGGCTCCAGTGTGTTTAATATGCTGGCGGTCGCCGTAGCCGACTTTTTCTACCTCCACGGAAGTTTTCTCAATGATGTCAGTAACGACTTTGCCCTGGTTGGCCTGCTAGGTCTGCTGCTTACATTGTTGGCAATGCTGGGGAATATTGCGCGTATCGAACGCCGCGTATTGTTTATTGAACTTGACGCCGTTGCTATCATAGTCGGCTATCTATTGGGCCTTTATTTGTTATTTCTACACGGCATGGGCGCTTAGGGCAGGTTGGTTTCTCCCATCAGGTAACGGTCCACTTCGCGCGCCGCGCCGCGCCCTTCGCGAATGGCCCATACGACCAGGCTTTGCCCACGGCGGGCGTCGCCCGCGGCAAATATGCCGGGGACGTTTGTCGCGTATTCCTCAAACTCTGCGCTTACATTTGTGCGCGCATCTTGCTCCACGCCCAGCTCCTGCAGCAACTTTCCCTCTGGGCCGAGAAAGCCCATCGCCAAGAAAACCAATTGTGCAGGCCAAATCCGTTGTGTACCCGGCATTTCATGCAGCACGGCGCCCCCGTTCGAGCTGGGCTCCCATGCAACTTCGATCGTCTCCACGCCCGTCACCTGTCCACTTCCATTGCCCACGAACCGCCTGGTCATCACGCAGTAGCGGCGCGGATCGCGGCCAAATAGCGCCGCCGCTTCCTTCTGGCCATAATCCAACGTGTAGACCCGGGGCCATTGAGGCCAGGGGTTGTCCGGCGCACGCTCGTGCGGTGGCTGCGGCAGAATCTCGAACTGTATCAAGCTGCGGCAGTTATGGCGCAAAGCCGTCGCCACACAGTCGGTGCCCGTGTCGCCGCCGCCAATCACAATCACGTCCTTGCCTTCTGCGGAAATATAGCGGCCGTCGGCCAGATCACTATCGAGTAAGCTCTTCGTGTTCGCGCGCAGAAAATCGACTGCAAAGTGGATGCCTCGCAGCTGCTCCCCTTTAACGGCCAATCCCCGCGGCCGGGTAGCTCCCATACAGAGGACAATGGCGTCGTAATCATCTAACAACGCGTCAACCATCACATCTACGCCTACTTCGACGTCTGTCTCAAAAGCCACGCCCATTCTCGCCATCAGATCCAATCGCCGCTGCACAACTGACTTTTCAAGCTTCATGTTGGGAATACCGTACATCAGCAGCCCACCGGGCCGGTCGTCCCGCTCGTAAACTGTGACGTCGTGTCCCACGCGAATGAGCTGATCGGCGCAGGCAAGGCCCGCCGGACCTGAACCGACGATCGCGATCCGCCTGCCGGTGCGCTGAGCAGCCGTGTGTGGCCGTATCCAACCTTCTGCAAAGGCGCGTTCAATGATGGCATACTCGATGTTCTTTATAGTAACGGGTGGATCGTGAATGCCCAGCGTGCAGGCAGCCTCGCAGGGCGCGGGACAGACCAACCCGGTAAACTCGGGAAAGTTATTCGTCTTCGACAGCCTTTCATAAGCTTCGCGCCATAGGCCCCTGAAGACCAGGTCGTTCCACTCGGGAATCAGGTTGTTTACCGGGCATCCGGAGGTCATCCCGTTGATGATTGTGCCCGTATGGCAGAAAGGGATACCACAGTCCATGCAGCGTGCCGCCTGTCTCTGCAAGCTGGGCAGTGGTAGATGTTGGTACAGGAGCTGCCAGTCCTCAAGCCGATCTTCTGGCGAGCGTTCCGGCAGCTGCTGGCGCTGGAATTGCATGAATCCGATGGCTTTATCCACTTATTAATTACCCGTCACGCGAGCCAGATCACGTTTGTTGGCTTCGAACGCGGCCATGACCGCCTCATTGCCGTCAAGCCCAAGTTGTTCTGCAGCGCTGATGGCGTCGCGCATACGCCGGTAGTCCCTGGGCAATACTTTGACGAACTTCGAGCGGTACGATTGCCAGGCGGCAAGAATATTCCAGGCGTGGCCGCTCCCGGTATGAACGGCATGGCGCCAGATCATGTCGCGTACCTCTCTGGCTTCGTTGCCTTCGCTAAGAGGTTCGAGATCGACCATGGTCTGGTTGCAGCGCTTCGCGAAGTCCCCTATTTCGTCCAGGACGTAGGCCAGGCCACCCGACATGCCGGCCGCGAAATTACGACCCGTTCGACCCAACACCACCACGCGCCCACCGGTCATATATTCGCAGCCATGGTCGCCGATTCCCTCGACCACCGCGGTCATCCCACTGTTGCGCACGCAGAACCTCTCTCCGGCAAGGCCATAAATGTAAGCTTCGCCACCGGTGGCGCCATAAAAAGCGACATTGCCCACGATCACGTTTTCCTCGGGCACGTAGGTGCTGCCCTCCGGAGGGTACACGACGATCTTGCCGCCGGAAAGTCCCTTCCCTAGGTAGTCGTTTGCGTCCCCAGCCAGGGTCAGCGTAACGCCTGAGGGGATGAACGCGCCAAAACTCTGTCCGGCCGACCCGTCAAAGTTCAGCGCGATGGTGTCTACGGGAAGACCGCCAGCGCCGTAGCGACGCGTTACTTCGCTGCCCAGGATCGTGCCCACCGTGCGATCGATGTTGCGAATTGGCAGTCGCGCCTTAACCGGCTCGGCGCGTTCCAACGCCGGCCTGCAGAGAGCGAGAAGTACCCGGCTATCCATCGTGCGCTCGATACCATGTTCTTGTGGCAGCTGCCAGTATCGACCCACGCCGTCCGCCACCTGCGGCTGGTGCAGGAGTGGCGTCAGATCGAGGCTTCCCGCCTTCCAATGATTGGCTTCCACAGCCGGTTGCAACCACTCGGTATGCCCGATCATCTCGTCTATCGTGCGAAAACCAAGCCTGGCCATCCATTCGCGCAGATCCATGGCAATAAAAGTCATAAAATTGACGACGTCCTGCGGATCGCCGGCAAATTTCTCGCGCAATTCTGGATTTTGGGTAGCGATGCCCACAGGGCACGTGTCCAGATGACACACGCGCATCATCAGGCAGCCAATGGCGACCAGTGGCGCTGTGGCAAAACCAAACTCTTCGGCACCCAATAGCGCGGCGATGGCCACGTCCCGGCCCGTGCGCATCTGTCCGTCCGTTTCGAGGACCACGCGGCTGCGCAAATCATTGAGCAGCAGCGTCTGGTGTGTTTCGGCGAGGCCGAGCTCCCACGGTAAGCCCGCGTGTTTGATGCTGGTTTGCGGAGATGCGCCGGTGCCACCGTCGTGCCCACTGATCAATATCACGTCGGCGTGTCCTTTCGCCACGCCCGCGGCGACGGTCCCCACGCCGACTTCTGATACCAGCTTGACGCTGATGCGAGCCGACGGATTGGCGTTCTTCAGATCGAAGATCAATTGCGCCAGGTCTTCAATAGAATAGATGTCGTGGTGCGGAGGCGGTGAAATCAGGCCAACGCCGGGCGTAGAATAGCGCACATGTGCGATCCATGGGTAAACTTTATGACCCGGAAGTTGGCCCCCTTCGCCCGGCTTTGCGCCCTGGGCCATCTTTATCTGGATTTCCTGGGCATTCACCAGGTATTCGCTTGTGACGCCAAATCGCCCTGACGCCACCTGTTTGATGGCGCTGTTTCGTGAATCGCCGTTGCGATCCAGGCGGTAGCGGTCGGGGTCTTCACCACCCTCGCCCGTATTGCTCTTTGCGCCCAACCGGTTCATGGCGATTGCCAGCGTTTCGTGCGCTTCTCGGCTAATCGAGCCATATGACATGGCCCCGGTCTTGAAACGAAGCAGGATTGACGCCACGGATTCAACTTCTTCCAGAGCCACTGCTTCTGAGGGAGATTTGAATTGCAACAAACCGCGCAGCGTGCAGAATGCGCGATTGTGGTCGTCCACGCGGGCGGCATAGCGTTGATAAGCTTCATAGTCGCCGCTACGCACGGCGCGCTGCAGGAGATGCACAGTTGCCGGGTTAAACAGATGATATTCGCCATCATCACGCCATTGATAGCGCCCACCCGCCGGCAGCGCGTGACCGTTGGCCGGGCGTGGGTGGAAGGCAGCGTGATGGCGCAAGCACACTTCGCGGGCCAACACGTCCAGGCCCGCACCGCCAATGCGTGATGGTGTTCCCGTAAAGTACCGCTCCACAACGTCGCGATGTAGACCAACCGCCTCGAAGATTTGCGCGCCGTGGTAGCTCTGGATGGTGGAAATGCCCATCTTGGAGATAACCTTGATCACGCCTTTGACGACAGCGCTGACGTACTTCTCCTGCGCCTGCTCCAGAGAAATACCCGTAAGTAGCCCTTTTCGCAGCATGTCCCCAATACTGGCAAGCGCTAAATAGGGATTGACTGCGTCTGCCCCATAACCAATGAGCGCGGCAAAATGATGGATTTCTCGCGCCTCTCCTGTTTCTATCAGCAGGCTGACACGCGTACGTAGACCACAACGGATCAGATGATGGTGCAGCGCGGCCATCGCCAGCAATGCTGGTATTGCGGCTTTCCGTGCGCTGACGCCACGGTCGGAGAGGATTAGCAGGCTGGCGCCGCCCGCGATCGCTTCTTCCGCTTCCCGGCCGACGGCTGCAAGCGCCGACTCCACGCTCGCTTCGCCTCCCTCTGCATCGAAAAGGATGGGCAAGACGGCTGCTATCAGACCTTTGCGGCGCAGCGCGCGAATGCGCGACAGATCGTCGTCTCGGAGAATGGGGTGCGGGAGCTTCAGGCGTAAGCAATCACGTGGGCTGCTTTGTAGCAGGTTGCCTTCCGAGCCCAGCATTACCTCCGTGCCGATAACCATCTCCTCTCGTATGGCGTCGATGGGAGGATTGGTGACCTGGGCGAATAACTGCTTAAAGTAGTTGAAAAGCGGTTGCGGCTTTTCCGAGAGCACTGCCAGAGGTGTATCGTCCCCCATTGAACCGATCGCTTCGACGCCATTTGTCGCCATCGGGGCCATAATCACGCGCAGGTCCTCAAACGTATAGCCAAATGCCTGTTGTAGCTGCGTCAAGTCGCCAGACAGTGCGTCCTGGCTGACTGTCTGCGAGTCTGAAGGCGTCGCCAGCCTATCCAGGCGCAACACATATTTGTCTAGCCAGCGGCGATAAGGTCGCGCAGAAGCGATCCGCTGCTTCAGCGCCTCGTCGGTCACAATCGTCCCTGCTGCGGTATCAATCAGTAGCATGCGACCGGGTTGCAGGCGACCCTTGTACGCGATGCGCTCGGCAGGTATGTCCAATACCCCAACTTCCGAGGCCATGATCACAAGATCGTCTTTAGTGACGACGTAGCGTGATGGGCGCAAACCGTTGCGGTCGAGAACCGCGCCGACCACCTCTCCATCGCTAAAGGCGATGGAAGCTGGTCCGTCCCAGGGCTCCATGAGGCAGCTGTGGTATTCGTAGAAGGCGCGCTTTTCGTCGCTCATGGTCTGGTGGCGCGACCACGGTTCTGGAATCATCATCATCACCGCGTGCGGGAGCGAGCGCCCGGTAAGCAACAGAAATTCAAGCACGTTGTCAAAAATCGCCGAATCGCTACCTGCTTCATCAATTGTTGGCAAGATCTTGGATAGGTCATCGCCAAACAATTCAGAGGCCAGCTGCGCCTCCCTCGCGCGCATCCAGTTGACGTTACCTCGTAAGGTGTTGATCTCGCCATTGTGAATCAGATAGCGATTGGGATGGGCGCGTTCCCAGCTGGGAAACGTGTTGGTACTAAAACGAGAATGCACTAGCGCCAACGCACTACTCATCGCCGGATGCTGCAGGTCTGGATAGTAGTCCACCAATTGCTGCGGGGTGAGCATGCCCTTATATACCATGGTGCGCTGCGAGAGACTGGCCACAAAGAAGGGAAGTTCTGCGCCTAACTCCGCCTCATTAACCGCTTTCTCCACGCGCTTTCGGATCACAAAGAGCTTGCGTTCGAAGTCAAGAGCATCGCTCAATTCGCGATTACGGCCGATAAAGAGCTGGCAGACAAAAGGCTCACTCTGGCACGCCGACTGCCCTAATGTCTTGTTATCGGTTGGCACCTCGCGCCAGCCGATCAGATGCTGGCCTTCTTCCTCCACGATGCCCTGGAACAGTTCCTGGATCCGCCGCCGCTGTGCTGGATGGTGGGGTAAGAACAGCATGCCTGCGCCATACGCGCCGCGCGTAGGGAGGCTGAGTCCATCATTCTGGCACACCTGGCGCAGAAAGACATCCGGCAACTGCATGAGGATTCCCGCGCCATCACCCGTATCTGGCTCGCTGCCCCGCGCGCCTCGATGATCCAGATTGCGCAGCGCCGTCAGCGCCTGGAGAATGATTGAGTGGGATTGATGACCCCTGATATTGACGACAAAGGCGATGCCACAGGCATCGTGTTCGAAACGCGGGTCATAAAGTCCTTGCCAGGTATTGGGGCTATGTCTGGCTCCCGACTCTGTGCGTTTCATTCTCTTCCTCTACAGACTAGATGGGATAGTCTATTCCTCCTTTATTACTGTAGAGGGACGGACACGCCAGTGTCTACATACAAATTGCAAGAATTATCCGGGACTCTGGTTGTGAGGATTAACCAGTGTGCGGAACCACGACTCACGGCTCGCCTAGCTGTTTTGCAGAAAGTCGAGTATCAGCTCGTTCACGCGCTCCGGCTCGTCATGCTGTACCCAGTGGCTCGCCTGTTCGAGAAAGAACAAATCGCCTTCATCGCACATTTCCCGGCTCAACGGCGCAAGCTGGCGGCTCAAGGCAATGTCATTTACGCCCCAGATGATTCTGGTTGGTACGTGCACTCGCAGGTCGTTTAATCGCGCGGTGCGCGTACGCCCCGCTGCGCGGTACCAGTTGATCATGCTGCGCATGGCGCGCGGTCGCGACCAGCTGCGGACGTATCGCTCGATATCGTCATCGGTGAAAGTATTGGGTAGGCTGCTCAGCGACATCATATTGCGGGCCGCCAGCCAGTTATTCCGGCGCATCAAGAACTCCGGCAACCAGGGGATCTGGAAAAAGGCAATGTACCAGCTACGCAAAAGTTGTTCAGCGCTGTGCCGCGCAAAACGACGCGCGACGACCGGGTGCGGTACGTTGAGAATGACGAGTTTTTGTACAACGTGAGGAAACTTGATCGCTACCCACCACGCAACAGCTGCTCCCCAGTCGTGTCCTACGACGAACGCGCGATCGCGGCCCGCGGCGCTGATTAACACTAGCACATCTTCAGCCAGCCGGTCGAGGTTATACGCGGCGATGCTGCCCGGCTTTTCACTTAAATTGTAGCCACGCTGATCGGGCGCGCACACCCTGTATCCGGCGCCGGCGAGTGCCGGGATCTGCTTATGCCATCCATACCAGAATTCAGGGAAGCCATGTAGCAGAATTACGAGCTTCCCATCAGGAGGCCCGGCCTGGACTAGATGTAAAGTGACCTCGGTTGACCTGATAAAATCGTGATCGAAGCGCAAAGGTCAACGCTTGGGAATCTTGAGCTCCTGGCCCGGCTTGATCAGGGAAGGATTGTCGCCAATGATATCTTTGTTAGCCTCGTAGATTGCCATCCAATCGTCGCGAGATGCCGAACCGTAATATTGTTGTGCGAGGGCACTCAGCGAGTCGCCAGACTTCACCGTATGCGTCGCCATGTACATCTCGACTGGTTCACGAGTGGCCTTTTCCGAGCGGGCGACGTTCTTTGATAGGCCCGACTTTTCGAGCATTTCGTCCATCGCCTCTCGACTAGATGTTTTCCCTTCTTTGGAACTGCCTTCATCTGGTTTGAGTGTTTTTCTCAATTTTTCTTCGAAGTCCTTCCTGTCATCTGGCATTTGTCGACTCTCCTGTTAGAAAATTATCGAGGTGGACCCACAACTCACTCAGTTACTGCCTGCGACCTTTCGGCCCGCGCATTTGCCTGTTCAGGCGTGTCAGCAATATACACTGTTTTTATATTGACAAACTCTTTAATACCGTAAACAGCCAGCTCGCGACCGTATCCACTTTCTTTGATCCCGCCAAAAGGCAGGCGCGGGTCGGACTTGACGAAGGAGTTTACAAAACAGCAACCGGCTTGAAGTTCCTCAGCCGCAATCCGTTCGCCCCGTTTTATGTCGTTGGTAAAAATCGCGGCTCCCAGGCCAAAAACGCTGTCATTGGCCACGCGAATGGCTTCCGTCTCGTCGGCAACCGGAATAATGGCGGCGACAGGTCCAAATAACTCTTCGTGGTAGGCGGGCATGCCTTGGCGGACGTTCGTTAAGACTGTCGGCGGATAGTAAGCGCCAGTATTGTCCGGTATTTCACCGCCAAGGAGCAATGTGGCCCCCTTCCTGATGCTCTCGCGGACCTGCTCGTGCAGGTCGTCGCGTAAGTCGTGCCGCGCCTGGGGACCGACCTCGGTGTCCTCCTGCAGCGGATCTCCCATTTTTGCGGCGCGCATGCGCTGCACGTATAGGCGCTCAAACTCGCTGCGATTCTTTTCAGTGACGATGAACCGTTTGGCGGCGATACAGCTTTGTCCGGAGTTAATCAAGCGGCTAGCGACGCAAGTATCGACCGCCGCTTCGAGATCGGCGTCATCCAGGACAACGTAGGGATCGCTGCCGCCCAGTTCAAGCACCGTCTTCTTGAGCATCTCGCCGGCTTTTTGTGCCACCGCGCGCCCTGCCGGTGTGCTGCCGGTGAGCGTCACGGCGCGTACTAGGGGATTCTCGATGATGGCCTCCACCTGGCTGCTGCCCACCAGCAGAGTGCGAAAGGCGTCATTGGGAAAGCCTGCTTCGCGAAAAATCTCTTCGATGGCCATCGCGCAACCGGGCACATTCGAAGCGTGCTTCAAAATGCCAACGTTTCCCGCCATCAGATTGGGCGCGGCAAAGCGGAACACCTGCCAGAAGGGGAAGTTCCAGGGCATAACTGCCAGAACGACGCCTAAGGGCTGAAACGTGACGAAGCTCTTGCGAGCATCCGTCTCTACCAGCTCGCGTTGCAAAAACTGCTCAGCATTTTCGGCGTAATAGTCGCACACCCAGGCGCACTTTTGCGCCTCGGCACGCCCATCCTTGATCGGTTTGCCCATTTCCAGCGTCATCAGGCGCGCAAATTCGCCGGCACGATCGCGCAGAATGTTGGCCGCTTCATGCATCAATACCGCTCTTTCGGAAAAAGGAGTTTTGCGCCAACGGGTAAAAGCCTGGTCAGCGCGCGCGATAATATCCCTTACCTCTTCAACTGTTGGCTCCTCGTATTCGCGGATGTTCTCATTTGTCGCGGGGTTCATGGCGACAATGGTCATGATATTCTCTCCCGAATGCGGTTTCGGTTTTAATAAGGCCCCGTCGCCCGGTTACGAAGAAGTCGTCTTAGTGCTCGCCCTGCACGCCGGCCATCATCAGGCCGAGTCGTTCCGCGGTTGCTTCTTCACGCGTCACCTCACCCATAATACGCCCTTCGTAAATTACTGCAATACGGTCGGACAAACTGAGAATTTCGTCAAGATCTTCAGAGATAAGCAGCGTAGCGGTTCCTCGCTCTCGTTGGGCCAGCAGCGTCTTATGCACGTATTCGATCGCGCCGATATCGAGACCGCGGGTAGGCTGCGCGGCAACGACGACGCGAGGCTTGCGCGAAAGCTCGCGGGCGAGAATCAATTTCTGAATGTTGCCGCCGGAAAGATTCTTTGCGGGCGTATCGATGGAAGGCGTCTTGACGCTGAAGGCCTGCACGAGCTCTGTACAACGCTTCTGTATTGCGCCAAAATCGAAGAAGCCAATCCTGGAAAAAGGTCGCTGGGTATGATCGCGAAGGATCATATTCTCGGCAACGGTGAAGTCACGCACCATACCGTCGCGCATGCGTTCTTCGGGAACGTACGAAAGCCCTTTTTCGAGTAACCTGTCCGGCCGTGATCCGGTTACATCCTCCCCTCCAAGGAAAACCTTACCGTGGATTGCCTGTCGCAATCCGCATATTACCTGTGCTAGTTCTCGCTGGCCGTTCCCCGATACGCCCGCGAGGCCAACAATTTCCCCTGCGCGAACCTCGAGATTGACGCCACTCAAGGCAGGCGTTTCGCGGTCCGACATTGTATGGAGATTTTCTAACCGCAAACGTAACTCACCGGGAGGCACGTGGGCTCGTACTATCTGCTGGCTCAGTTCCCGGCCGACCATCATCTCTGCGAGACGGCGCCTGCTCATCCCTTCGGTCGCGACGGTGCCAACCATCTTCCCGTCACGTAATACTGTTACGCGGTTGCTGATACGGATGACTTCATGCAGCTTGTGAGAGATAAAGATCAACGAATGACCTTCATGCGCCATTTGATTTAAGGTCATAAAGAATTCGTCGACTTCCTGGGGCGTCAGAACGGCCGTCGGTTCATCCAGGATCAAAAGGTCGGCGCCACGATAGAGCGCCTTAATGATCTCGACACGCTGTTGTTGTCCGACGGAAAGCTGCCACACGTGAGCGTATGGATCAACCTGCAGACCATATGAGCTGGCCAATTCTTCCACACGTGCTGCCACACGATCAAGGTCCGTCAGAGGTCCGCGCGATGATTGTAGTCCAAGGGCCACGTTTTCCACAACGGTCAAAGTTGGCACCAGCATGAAATGCTGGTGAATCATGCCAATACCCAGCCGGATGGCGCCGGACGGCGACTTGATCGTAACCGGTTCGCCGTTTAGCCGAATCTCGCCTTCGTCCTGTTGATAAAGACCGTAGAGGATCTTCATCAAGGTACTTTTACCCGCGCCATTTTCCCCGAGCAACGCGTGCACCTCTCCCGCGCGCACGTCAAAATCGACGTGATCGTTTGCCAGCACGCCAGGGAAGCGCTTGACGATGCCCTGCATTTCCACATGTCTGATGCGGATTCTGTCGCTAATGGATTCGGTGGCTGTCGTCATAATCGTGTGAACTCAGGTGACCGGCACTTCCAAAGTGCCGGTCACCTCTAGACAGTTATGCTTACTCGCTCGGCCCTTCCATGCCTTGCAGCAGTTGCGGCAAGTACCAGATTTGCTGTTCAGTAGCGACTTCACCCTCTGGAACATACTCTGTGCCATCTTGTAGGACGATAGGCCCAGACCAGGGGTTGATGTCTCCGGATGCCAGACCAGCGATGAACTCATCAAGCGATGCCTGCCATTCTTCGGCCAGCGCTGGGCCGTTGACCCAGCCAACGTGTGTCTGCGTGTTGTCCGTCAGGTCTTCCCAATGCGGCGGGAGCCATTGCCAGGTCTGCGTCCACGTACCGTCGATAACCTGCTGGGCTTGTTCCAGGTATGACGGGCCCCAGTTAAAGTATGGCACTCCGAGGCAGATGTCGGGTGCATTGTCGCACGCGTTTTCGTAGTCATAGGGGATAGCCCAGACCGTTTCGCCTTGTTGGGCGCGCTGCCCGGTAACGTCAATTCCTTCCGTCGTGTCGATACCACTTAGCACGACGTCATATCCCGTATCAATGAAGTTATTGGTCACTTCCGTAGGATCGAGCGTGACGCCGGGAATGTTGAACCAGAAACCGATCCAGTTAACCGTGAACTGCAGGTCGTCGGGATTTAGCCCACGATAATTCTCGTAGCAGTAACGGGCGCCCTGGTAAGCCGATGCGGCCAGGCGGCGCGTCTCAAAGTTGATCAGCGGGCCAAGGTAGCCGATCTGGCCGGTTTCCGTGGCCAGGGCTGCAGCGCAGCCGGCAATGGCTTTCATGTCTTCCATGCGGCCCATAAGATTACCCAGGTTCGGCGGC
>JAICPS010000323.1 GCA_025929715.1 Anaerolineae bacterium
GGGCGTGCGCCGCCTGTGGGGCGTGCAGCAACAATTGCTGAAAGTAGCCAGTCGCCGACTGCAAGAGATCCGAAAGCCGCTCGTCCTCAGCTCGCTGTTCCCTGACGGCCGGCGAAAGCTCTTCCATCTGCACCCCGGCCCGCTGGGCCAGGTGGCGCAGCGCCTCCTTGAAATCCCACGCTTCGCGCTTCATCACATAGGAGAACAAGTCGCCCCCTTCAGCGCAGGCGCCAAAACAGCGCCAGGTCTGTGTGTCGGGAAACACAACAAACGCCGGGGTGCGCGTATTCTGGTGGAACGGACAAAAACCGGTGTAATTACGGCCCGAACGCCGCAACTGGACGGTCTCCGAAACAACGTCGACGATATCTAACCGGTTTTTGACTTCGTCAGTAACGGTCATGTTGTTCGATATGAAAATGAGGGATGTTCGGCTAAGCGCCGATTATACAGGAACGGAGAAAAAGGTACGAATGGAGAAACTTAAAAAAGACCGCCCCCCGCGATTAACGCTCGCGCCAATCGTCCCGCCCCTTCCGCCGCTCCACGCCCATATGCGTCGCTACGCCGATGACGCCTAGAAACAGACCGGCAACGGAAGCAGAGAACGCGAAAAAGTTCAAGAAGAAGGTGGAAGGAACCATCCTCAGCACCATCAGAAACGGCAAAACGGCGCCGATCAGCACAAGAAAGAAACCGATCACGATGTAGCGATTAACGGGCATAGGATGGATTGCCCTCATACAGCCAGCAGGCCACGCGGTGCCCGTCGCCAACCACGAAGTTAGGCGGTACCTTAACGTCACACTTGCCTTCCATGAATTCGGGGCAGCGCGGGTGAAAGCGACAACCGCTGGGAGGCTTGACCAGACTCGGCGGCTCACCCCTTGGCACCTCGCGCATCACCAGGGCATTATCCGCGTTAGGATCCGAGGAGGCCTCTAGCAGAGCCAATGTGTAGGGGTGCTTGGGATCGTGAAGCAGGTCGTCCATGCGCGCGAACTCGATGATCTCGCCCGCATACATGACGAAGATGTACTCGGAGAAGTAGCGCACAGTAGAGAGGTCGTGCGTGATATAGATGACGGCCAGGTTGTGCGTTTCTTGCAGCTTGCGCAGCAGACGGAGTATCTCAACGCGCACCGAGGCGTCGAGCATCGACACCGGCTCGTCGGCTACCAGGAGCTTGGGCTCCATCATCATGGCGCGGGCAATGACCACGCGCTGCTGCTGCCCGCCGCTCAGCATATGCGGAAACTTGGACAGCACCTCGTCAACGGGCGTCAGCTTCACTTCTTCCAAAACCTTGCGAATCCGGCGCAGGCGCTCCGCCTTATCGTCGATGCCGTTAATAATCATCGGCTCTTCGAGGATCCGCTGAATCTGCATGAAGGGCGGCAGGGCGCCAAAAGGATCCTGCTGTACGTAACCGATTTTGGCGCGATACTCGCGCAGGGCGATGCCCCTCGTTTCGCTGAGGTTGGTGTTGTCAAAGATGACGTCACCCTTGGTCGGCCAGTTAAGTCCCAGAATGGCCTTCATAAGGCTCGACTTGCCGCAACCGCTTTCTCCCACGCAGGCAATGGCCTCACCCTGCTTCAACTCGAAGTTGACGCCGTCGACGGCGCGCACGTAACCGGCATGGCCGAAACCAAAGCGTTTCAGCTCATACCATATATGCAAATCCTGAACTTGTAGCAGGGGCTGTCCATTCGCTACGTTCGATAATAGTGTGGGCTCGAGTTCAACGTCAGTGCCCATCGCTGTCGTTTGATCCCCTCTTGTCGTATCTTCGTTAGACATACAGCCAGCACCTTACCTGACGATCGCCTTCTTTGATAATCATGGGTGGATCCTCATCACAGCGGTCAAAACGGGACGGGCAACGATCCTTAAAGCGACACCCGGTGGGCGGGTTCAGTAAACTGGGTGGCTGGCCGGAGATAAACTGCGGTTCCACAGTCTCGCGCAGGCGAGGCACACTGGCCATCAGCGCCTGCGAATAGGGGTGCAGCGGCCTGCTAAAAAAGCGGCGCGCATCGCCCACCTCCACAATCTGCCCAGCATACATGACGGCGACGTTGTCGGCCAGCTCGCTGGACGTGGCGATGTCGTGCGTGATGAGAATGAAGCTCGTCTCCAGCTCATGCTTCATGCGCTTCATCAAGTTCATGATGTTGGCCTGAGTCAGCACATCCAGGGCTGACGTCGGCTCGTCGAGAATGACCAGATCTGGCAACGTGACCAGCGACATGGCCAGCGCAGCGCGCTGTCGCATGCCGCCGCTCAACTCGAACGCGTAGCGGTGAATAAAGTCGATGGGCACACCCACGTGTTCGAACATGCGTACGGCGCTCTTCATTGCTTCTTCGTCGTCCATGCCCATATGCACGATGGCCGGCTCGGCCACCTGGTCGCCAATACGGATGACAGGATTGAGAGCGTTCATAGCCGCCTGCGGCACCATGGAAATCCGCTTCCAACGGATTTGCCGGCGGAAATCCTCGTCGTTAAGCGTCATAATATTCTGGTCTTGCAGCCAGACTTCGCCGTCATAGAGGCCGGCGTTGCGCGGCAAGAGGCGCAAAATGGCCTTCGCCAGGCTGCTCTTGCCACAACCAGACTCGCCGATAATCACTGTCGCCTCGTTCCTGTTCAGATCGAAGTCAACGCCGTCAACAGCCTGGACGATGCCTCTACGGGTCAGAAAGTGCAAACGCAGGTTTCTTACTTTTAATATCGTCTCGTTGGCGGTGGTCATCGAGTTAGATTTCTCGCAATTTTGGATTGAATACGCGGTCCAGGGCGAAGCCAACCATAGCGAAAGCCAGGCCCGCCAGCATAAGCAGGGCCGACGGCTGGAGGATCCAGTAGTAGTAGCCGTAAAACAGCGCTCCCTCCGAATTCGCGTCGTTGATGAGCTTGCCCCACGTGGGCAGGACAGGGTCACCCAGCCCCAAAAGGGCGAGCGCGGCTTCCAGGAAGACGAAAAACGGCACGAGGGTCACGATCTGCGGAATCAGGAGCGGCAGAATGCGCGGCACCAGATAACGGAAGATGATACGCATGTTGCTGGCCCCATAAGCACGGGCGGCGTCAATGTACGGCAACTCCTTCACTTGCAGGAAGATTGCCCGATAGTTCTTGATGGTCAGGCCAAAGATGCTCAGCGCGATGACCAGACCAAGCATCACCCACAGGCTGCGCGAATAGAGGGTGCCCACCATTATCAGGATGGGCAGCAGGGGGATGATGGCATTCACTTCCGTTAGACGCTGAATGACGCCATCGACCCAGCCGCCAAACCACACGCCGATGGCGGCGATGCTCATGGTCGTGATCGTCGTGCCCAGCGCGGCCAGCAAACCAAAGGCCATGGCCAGCGGTGTTCCCCACAGCAGCGCCACCGAAAGATCGCGCCGCAGGTGGTCGGTGCCCGCCCAACCATGGACCTGCCCGTAGCTGACAAAAGTCGCCTCCAGGTCGGCTTGGGGCTCGAACAGCAGCCCCACTACCTCGAGGCGATACGTGCCCTTTAGCACCTGCAGCCCCTCCTGGGTAGGATCATCAAAGAGTCCCTGGCTGGCTCTTACGTTTTCAATGCCTGTTTCCCGTTCCAGCCGGCGCTGCAGCCGGTTGTCCTGGTCGAAACGAAACGAGGCGGTGTACGTCGGCGTAAACTCACCCGACCGGATTTCACGACCATCGGGTGTATACCACAGTAACTCCACGAACGGCTGCTTCGATGCGTACGTCGCGCTAGTAAACAGAATGAGCTCGGGCGGAAAGGTATCGTAGGGGAATTCAAATTCGTAAATGTAGCGAACTTCGCGCGTGTCCGCGGATAGCTGCTCGGCCACTTGCTCGCCGTCGCCTTCGGCGCTGTCAAAGACAATCGTAGCCGCCTGGTCCGTCTCGGTAAACAAGTTCTGCCAGGCAGGAGCCGCGTTCCGTGGATTTGTCCGCCACTCCTGGTCGCCGCCCCGCCACAGACGGATGGCTTCACTGTAAGGAAGGACCAGCGGCGTGGCAATAGAAACGATAACCAGCATGGCGATCACAATCAAACCCACGACGGCAGATGGATAACGGCGCAGCTGCTGCCAGCGTAAAGCAAGCGCGCTCATTAGTTCCGGCTCCCTTCGCCCACGCGTACGCGCGGATCGACCAGCGCATAGATGAAGTCCAGCAGAAAGACCGTTATAGCCAGTAGATAGGCATAGAGAACCACGTTGCCGACGATGACCGGGGTGTCAAAGGCGGCAATAGCCTGGAAGTATAGTCGGCCAATGCCCGGCCAGTTAAAGACCGTTTCATGAATGATCGCCCCGCTCCACAACGTGATCACCAGAAGGCTGAAGCTGGTAACGATGTTAGGCAGCGTCGGGCGCAGGATATACCGGCGCTCAATCATCCTATCCGGCAGCCCCTTGGCCTTGGCCATCTCCACGTAATCCTCGCTCGAGTAAATGAGGAAGAACGTTCTCCAGTTATAGCTGGTGAGGAAGATGGCCCCCATCAGCCAGGCAGCCACCGGCAGGATCATATGCCTTCCCAGGCTCAGCGCATAATCCAGTCGATTATCGGGCGGCGGCGCGCTGACCATCCCGCCAAACGGCAAGAACTGCAGTACGGAGGCAAAAATGAGGATGAGAAACAGGCCATAGAACCAGCCCGGCGCCGACGACGTCGGAGCCAGCGCCAGCACAAGCTTATCGGAAAAGCTACCATAGCGTCTGGAGAGCCTCAAGCCGAGGAAAAGCGCCCAGAAAAAGAGCAGAAGCTGGGCGGTGCCAAAGAGAACCAGCGTTGACGGCAAACGCTCCAGGATAATATTGCGCACAAGGCGCGAACCGCTGTCGCTGATCAACCCCTGGGCGAAACCCAGATCCAGCAGCATGGCGTCACGAAGATAGGTAAAGCTCCGCTGCAGAAAGGGCTGATCCAGACCATAACGCCTGGCTTCGAGTTCCACCTGCGTATTGATCAAGTCGGCGCGCTGTTCGGCTGACAGCTCCCTGAAGGACGGGTCGGCGGTTGCAGCCAGAACGACACTTTCACGTATGGCCGCCAGCCGAATCTTGTCAACTTCGCCGCCCATGTTGGCGACGATTACCGTGATATAGACGCCGACGGCGACGGTGAAAATCAACGCCACTACCTTTAAGGCAGTGTAGCGCAATAACCGCCTGGCGCCCTGGAGGCGGGCCCTACGTGCCGAGGCCTCGATAGCCTCGACATCTACCTCAGAATTGATATTAAAGTCGTCAACAACAAGGTCAGCGGCCATAGTCCACCTCTTCTTGTTCTGCAAGTATGAGGAGGTGACCCGAAAGTCACCTCCTCAATTTAGCCGATTCGAGCACGGCCGGTTGGCTGTGCCACCGGTCAGGCCATCCGGATTACGGAGCAGTCACGAACTCGTAACTGGCCAGCCGGGGAATCGCAACCAGGTTGGAAACGACCACGACATCCAGCCTGTTCGAGCCTTCGGCCAGCTCGCCGGTTACGTCAGAGCCCAGAACGACCTCCCAGACACCGTCTTCCGCGGCTTCCGCCGTACCCTCGGCTGCCAGCTCGCCGTTGGCGTCATACACCAGATAGGTGATGCTGGCGATGTCTTCAGCCGGGTACGGTCCATCGAAGA
>JAICPS010000172.1 GCA_025929715.1 Anaerolineae bacterium
CCGTAACCATCGCCAACGAAACTTACGCGCTTCCCGCCCCCTTCTTCGTGCTCGCCACGCAGAACCCCTTGGAAATGGAAGGTACCTACCCGCTGCCCGAAGCGCAGCTCGACCGTTTTCTGTTCAAGGTAAATGTCCCCTTCCCCTCGGCCAATGAGCTGACCGAAATCGTCAGCCGCACCACGGGCCAGGAAGTGCCCATCGCCATGCCCGTCGCCGATGCGGCGCAGATCATCGCCATGCAACAGTTTGCGCGCCAGGTTCCCGTTCCCACGCACGTCGGCGACTACGTCAGCCGCCTCGTGGTCGCCAGCCATCCCCATGACAGCCCGGCGCCGTTGGTGAGCCAGTACGTGCGCTACGGCGCCAGCCCCCGCGCCGCCCAGGCGCTGGTCCTCGGCGCCAAAATCACCGCGCTCCTCGCCGGCCGCTACAACGTCAGCTTCCAAGACGTCGCCGCCGTCACCCCCGCCGCCCTCCGCCACCGGCTGATCTTGAACTTTGAGGGGCAAGCGGAGGGGGTAAGGACTGACGACGTCATTGCAGATCTACTAACCGCCGTCAAACGTGAGCCGCAGGGGAATTAGCCGCAGATATACGCCGATGCACACAGATAGGAACAAAAGATGCGATATGAAGAAGACGGCCGGCCATAGCGAATGCGCCCTGCGTTAACTGGCAAAAAATCTGCGTCCACCCGCGTGTATCTGCGGCCAATTCTCTATGGTCTTTGACGAACCAACCCTCCGCAAACTCGAACAACTCACCCTCGTCGCCGACCAGGTGCGCGTGGGGGTGATGAAGGGCGACCGGCGCAGCCGGAAGCGAGGCAGTTCGGTTGAGTTTGCCGATTACCGCAATTACGTGCGCGGCGACGATTTGCGGCGCCTGGACTGGAACGTCTACGCGCGCCTGGAGCGGCCTTTTATCAAGCTGCTCGAAGAAGAAGAAGATCTCGCCGTGCACCTGGTCGTCGACGCCAGCGCCAGCATGGACTGGCCTAAGGACGAACTCGCCGACCCCGAGACCCACAAGCTGACCTACGCGCTGCGCCTGGCCGGAGCATTGGGGCACGTGGCGCTCTCCGGCGGCGACCGCTTGAATGCCGCGCTGCTGATCGCCCGTAGGCACAGCAGCGGCGACGGCCTGCAGAGTTGGGGCCCCGTTCGCGGCGCGCAGAACAGCATGCGCCTGTTTCACTTCCTCGAGCAGGCCCGGCCGGCTGGCCTCACCAACCTCGACGTCTCGCTGCGAAACTACGCCATGCGCGGTGGGCGCCCGGGATTGCTCTTTCTGCTCAGCGATATGCTCAGCGCCGGCTACCGCGACGGGCTCAGCGCCTTGCAGGCGCGCGGTTACGAGTTCGTGCTGCTGCACGTTCTCAGCCCCGACGAGCTCGATCCCCCTCTCGCCGGCGACCTCAAACTGGTGGACGTGGAAAGCGGCGCCGAAGCCGAAATTTCGCTCGACGCGTCCACCCTCGACGCCTACCGTCGACGCCTGGCCGAATGGCAGGGCGAAATCGCCCGCTTTTGCAGCGCGCGCGGCGCGCACTATGTGCCCGTCGTCACCGGCGAGCCCTGGGAACGCCTCGTCCTACAAACCTTCCGCCGCCGCGGCATCGTCACCTGACATGACCGCCCTCCGTCTCCTGTCCCCCATCCCCCGTCCGTCCCCATGTCCCTCCTGACCCCCCTTGCCCTGCTGCTTGGCCTCCTGGCCGCCCCCATCATCCTGCTCTACATGCTGCGCCTGCGTCGCCGCGAGACGCCCGTCAGCAGCACCCTGCTCTGGCAAAAACTGCTGCGCGACCGCGAGGCCAACGCCCCCTGGCAGCGGCTGCGGCGTAACTTACTGCTGCTCCTCCAGCTGCTTATACTGGCGGCCCTGGCTCTGGCCCTGGCGCGCCCCTTCCTGCCCGTACCCTCCGTCGTCAGCGGCAGCGTCGTCGTGCTGCTCGACGGTTCGGCCTCCATGCTGGCAACCGACGTGCAGCCCAGCCGCTTCGACGCCGCGCGCGCCGAGGTCGAAGGCTGGATCGACGACCTGGGCGGCGACGACGCCATGACCCTCATCCTGGTTGGCCGCGCGCCCACCGTGCTGGTCTCGGCCAGCAACGACCCGCAGGCTGTGCGCGAGGCGCTGGCTCAGGCCCAGGCGCAGGCGGTGAGCGCCGACTGGCCAGCGGCGCTGGCGCTTGCCGGCGGGGCCGCGCAGGGTTTCCAGGATGCGCGCATCGTCGTCGTTTCCGACGGCGGCCTGCCCGGCGACCTGCCCGCCGTGCCCGGCGAAGTGCTCTATGTGCCTATCGGGCAGAGCGGCGCCAACCTGGCGCTCAGCGCGCTCGCCACTCGCAGCGGCGTCGAAGGAGTGCAACTGCTGGCAGCGGTCACCAACAACGGCGCCGCGAGCCAGGATGCCCTGGTCAGCATCTATCTAGACGACGTGCTCTTCGACGCCCGCCGTGTCAGCGCTCCGCCCGGTGAGCGCGAGAATCTCATCTGGCAGCTCCCTGCTGGGGACAGTCCGAGCGACTTCGGCGCGATTCGCGCTGAGCTAAGTGAACAAAACGAGGACCACCTGGCGTTGGACGACCGCGCCTGGGCCGTACACGAGGCCGGCGCCGGCACGCGCGCGCTGCTGGTAACGCCGGGCAACGTCTTCCTGGAGCAGGTGCTCGGCCTGCTGCCGGGCCTGATGACGTTCCGCGCCGCGCCAGACGCGCCTGTAAGCGAAGCGACGCCAGTAGCGGACGACGCGCCTTACGACCTTTACGTGTTCGACGGCGCGCCGCTGCCGGATCCGCCGCCGCCGGGTGATTTGCTGCTTATAAACCCGCCTTCCGGCGGTGAGCTGTTCAGCGCGGGCGCGGTCTTTTCCGACACGAACGTCATCCGTCTCGCCGATAGTGCACTGCTGCAATTTGTGGAATGGCGCGGCGTCAACGTGCGTGTCGCACGCGAAGTCAGCGCGCCCTGGGCAGAGCCCATCGTCCAGGCCGAGGGCGGCCCGTTATTGCTTGCCGGCGAGAGCGGCGGCCGGCGCGTGGTCATCCTGACGTTCGATCTGCACGACTCCGACCTGCCCCTGCGAATTGCATTTCCCGTGCTAATGGCTAACATTACAGCCTGGCTGAGCCCGGGACAGGCGCTGGAATTCACGGGCAGCCTGCGACCGGGAGAACCTGCCGCCCTGTCGCCGGGAGCCGGAGCCGGCGCCATACTGGTGCAGAAGCCGGACGGCGAGCTCTGGACGGCCACCGTCGAAGAGGAACAGACGATTCTCTTCGACGAAACGGGCCGGCAGGGTGTTTACACCGTCACCGTGCGCGAAAGCGGCGGTGACCGTGTGGCTGGCCGCTTCGCCGTGAACCTCTTTGCACCCGAGGAATCGGCCATCGCGCCCGCGGCAACGCTACAGCTCGGCCAGCGCACCGTAGACGCGCCTGGAAGCGAAGCAACGCCGGGCAACGTCGGCCGCCGCGAGTTCTGGCCCTGGCTCGCCACCCTGGCGCTGATCGTATTGATTGTAGAATGGTGGGTCCATTATCGTGGGCCGCACTTGCCGAGAGTGAGTAAAAGATGAGGATGAACCGCTTTCTAGCCCTAGCTCTAGTCCTAGTCCTCCTCTCCGCCTGCACCCCCGCCGGGCAGTTCGTTTCCAACCGCGCGGCCGATGAAATGGAAGGCGCGATGGCGCGGCAGCCGGCGGCGGTTTCGTTTGTGGAGCTGGACGCCAATCCTGCGCTTTATCGCAATCACCTCGTGCGCGTCACCGGCGACTTTACGCCGGTGGACGATCCGCCGTGCGACCCCTATAAGGGGCCGGTCGTCGATTGGGCGCTGATTGACCAGGAGCTGCGGCTTGACGTGCAGGGTTTTGGGCGCGTGGTGCAGCTCGTGCCGGAAGGAGAGCAGGTCACGGTGGACGGCTTCTGGCAGTACTATGAAGGGCCGGTCGGCTGCGGAAAAGAGCCGCCCAGGCAGAGGTTGTGGTACCTGCAAGCCGTGCAAATCGTCCAGCCCAATCCACTCACACAACTCGCGGCGCTCCCCGACCAGCCTGGGATTCAGGAAGACGAACCTCTGCCGACGCCTACAACAGACGAGACGCCCACGGCGACGCCGACCGAGGACGCCAGCGCATCACCAACGCCCACTGCCCTATTCACGCCAACCTCAACGCCGACGTCGGTAGGCGACGCAACGCTCACCGCGTCCCCCGACGCCACTGCTAGCGCTATGCCTACAGCGGAACAGACTCCCACCCCGGATCCGGCCGGAACCCCGACCCCGGATCCTGCCGGTACGCCGACACTGGAACCGACCGCCACACCGGACGGTGAAGATGGCGACACACCGGTCCCCACGGATACGCCGTCAGGCTATCCGGGACCAGGTCCGACGGCGACGTCGAATGGTTATCCTTAAGTTGAGTGCTGGAGACTCTACAACTGTAGAGCAGTTCTCTAATTCTCTAGATCTCCAGTTCTCGGTTCTTGGAGATTGGAATTGTCTAGAAGTCTCAAGATAGCCCATCCTTCCCCTTGCCAATCGTTAGAAATTCATCATAATTGGGGCCACAGTACGCGAAGCGGTAGCGAACAACATAGTTGGGAAGAGGGCCGTGGGAGCGTGACTCCTGGCTTCGAACGCGTTGTTCCATCCAGTCACCGGGCGCAAGACGCCCACGCCGTAGTATGTGGCCGTGGTGGCTTTACCGCATATGCTCTGCCGGGGCGTAGAGCGGGAAAATCGGTATGTGTGTCGTTTATTTTATCAGAGGAAGAGGTCATTGATGAAAAAGAAGTTGCAGAACTTGAACGTGAATCATCTTCTCGCCGTCTTTCTGGCGAGCATGCTTGGCTCGTTGTGCCTGACAATTGTGCTGCACGGCGCAACCAGGCCGGGCGAGCCGCTGCCGGTATTGGCGCGGCTAATGGTGACGCTTGCCGCCGTCCTCGTCTATGCCGTGATTGTCTGGTGGACCTTTTACTTTATCGTGCCGGAGTACCGGCCCGCGCTGCGCAATATCGTGCGCAGGTAGGAGATAGCTTAGTAGTAACCACTACAGTCGTCGCCAGTTCGTAAACGACTCAAGTCGTCACTACGCAGAGGCGGCACAACGAAACCCAATGCTGTCGTTGCTTTCGTGGGGCGGGAGGCCGGTGCGGAACACCGTCGCGGCGAAGGGGGCGCTGTCGAACCAGGAGCCGCCGCGCAGCACGCGCCCCGCGCCTTCGGATGGCCCTTGCGGATTGTGCTGTGGGCTAAAGGCATAGTAGCGCGGGCTGAACCAGTCTGCCACCCACTCCCAGACGTTGCCGCCCATGTCGTGCGCGCCGATTGCGCTGCGGCCGCCCGGGAAGCTGCCCACCGGCGCAGTTTCGGCGTAGCCATCGTCATAAGCGCCGTTGGCCTGCGATTGGGTGCAGGTCGCGTCGCAACTGTTGGCCAGGCCGCCGTCGAAAATGTTGCCCCAGGGGTAAAGCGTCTTGACGTTGCCATCCGCCTGCCAGCCTGCGGCCATTTCCCACTCGGCCTCCGTGGGCAGGCGCGCCTCGCGCCAGCGGCAATACGCCGCCGCCCCGTGCCAGGTGACGCTATGTACTGGGTGTTGGGCGAAACCCTCTTGCACCTCGTAACTGTCGCCCTGCCGCTGCACGCGGCTGCCGGACGTCAGGCAGGCGCGCCCCTCGCAGCCGCTTTCGTGGTCGCCGATTTCGTTGAGATACAGCGCATAGGCGGCGTTCGTCACCTCGGTGTCGTCGATGTAGAAGGCATCCAGATAGACCGGGTGCTGCGGCGCGGACGGTTGGAGCAAAGCGGCGTCGCACTGGCGGCCAAACAGCGCACACTCTTCGGCCAGCACAGCAGGATCGACGCCCATCACGAAAAAGTCGGCTCGGACCAGTAACATCGTAGCGCCGCCACTGTCGAGTTTCGCCGGAAGTGGCGTCGGTGGTCCGGGGCCATCCAGGCTGGGGAGTCCGGCCACAGCGGTGGTTGGGAGAGTGGGTGTCGCCCGCCGGGCGATGGTAGGGGTCGGGAGATCGGCTGCGACGGTGGGTATAGCGGCGGATGGCGCGGGTTGGGTCATTTGACCCAAATAGAGACCGGCCACAGGGGTAGGTGGGAACGCGGCTGTCGTGGACGTAACCGTGGGTCGCGGTGTGGTTGTTGACGCTGTAGGGGTGGACGTCTCCGTAGCGGCGCTTCGCGAAGCGCCGCTAGTCGCGTCGGTCCCTGCGGGCGTAGCCCGCCCTGTACAGGCGGCCAACACAACCAGACCTAAGCCATAAACACACGTAAACCACCAAATTTCCAATCTCCAATACTTAATCTCTCAATCTCCAGTTCCCCAGTTCTCCACTTCAGCCCTCACCTCAACCCCCTTGGATCCCACACTACCAGCCCATCCGGCCAGAAGCCATCTTCCACGACGCTGCCGGTGGCAGGGATGATGGAGAAATCGTCGAGGCCGAAGACGGTCCAGGCATTGTAGACCGGGAATTTGTGGCCGGCGCGCAGATGGAAGTACTGGCCGGGCTCGAGGAAAACGGTCTCATAGCGCCCGATGTAGAGGCAGGCGCCCAACTGGTTGGGACAGGGAATGGGTAGCGGCGTCAACTCGCGCCACTGCTCCACGCTCGCGGGGTCGGCGCTGGGGCCGATGCCGTACCAGCCTACCGAGTTGTAGAGAACGGGCTCAGCCGAGCCCCACATCGTCATGTGCGTAGTCACCCAGTAGTGGCCCGCCTGGGCGATCTGGTCGAGCTGCTGGTAAGCGCCCGCGAAATAATCGCCCTCTCCCCCCGTATTGCGCACGAAGAGGCCGAAGGCGTCGTTCTCGCCTTCTTCGGTCAGCGCGAAGTCGATCTGCGCCACGTGCGCCTCTTCCCAGCCCGGCTTCTTGTTGGCCCAGACGCTCCAATGCTGCGGGCGCCCTTCCTCCCAGCTCTGAAAATCGCCGTTGCGGATCAGGCTGCCGATTTTTATCTCGTCCGGCGGGTACCAGTAGTAAATAGAAAAGTCGCCCGTTGAGACGAGCCCCGCGTCGTCGTAATGCAGGACGTCCGTGCGGTCGGATTGGGCGGAGGCTGGATTGGAACTGATAAGGAGCGTCAAAAGGATAAAGATGAGAACGATGGATAACTGCTTCACGTCTTGAACTGTGATTTGTCTGATTTTATGATGGGCTATGATTTTCTGTTCATGAATCATCGTATTCATTCAATCAGTTAAATCAGAGCCCAAGACCCTAAACGGCGCCTGAATCGGCTCTCGCTCGCGTTGCAGGATATCGTCGGGGCCGGTGGGTTCGAACTCGCCCAGGACGCCGGCGTCCCGGTGGAGCACGACGTACAGCGTTTCGGTGGCGGCGTCGGGGTCGATGTCGATCTCGACGTCGCGTTGCACGCCGCGCTCGACGAACGTCTGTCCGATGATGTCCCCGGGTGCGCCATCGGCGTCGGCATAGACGACGACCCAGGCAGCCAGATCCGCAACCACCAACGGCACACGCACCGTGTCTTCCTCGCCTAGCGCCTGGTCCTCGGTCACTACGTAGTTTCCGCTATCGGCCTGGAAGCTGAAGATGAGCGGGCGGCCCTCCTCGTCGCGCAGCGGGGGATCGCCGGCCGGGTACTCAAATTCACCCTCCACGCCGCCGTCTTCGTGCAGCAGGATGTGCAGAACGTTCGTGGAGAACTGGGGCGCGATGGGGATCTGTACCAGTTCATTGGAACCCGCTTCCAGGGCCGTGTAGCCCAGCAAGCGGTCCGTAAACCCTTCAAAGTTCGAATAGACGGCAATCCAGCCGGGCTCGTTGATGAAAGCCTGCTCCACCACGATTTCGTCGGTGACCACCGGCTGGTTGATGACGTAGACGTCGGGCGGCAGCTCAACGGCGAACGCGGCCTGGACGGGCTGTTCGTTCACGGCCACCTGCTCGTCGAACTGGCCTGGCTCAAAAATGCCCGCCTCGCCGCCGTCCTGCCAAAGTACGGCGTATAGCTCGCGCGTCGCGCTGCGCCAGGGCAAACGCACGACCACGTTGCTGCTTTCGCCGGCCGGCACAGACGACTGGCCCAGCGCCGGCCCCAGTTCGCCGCCGTTATCCGTGTGAATCGCTACCCAGCCGGGACCCAGCGAGGTGACGCCGTCCACCACCACCTGCCCGTCCGTGCCCAGCGCCTGGTCGGCCACGCTGATCACGGGGATCGTCACTTGCAGGTCGGCTTCGAACGTGTCGGCGACGGCCTCGCCTTCCAGCTCTAGCGCCTCGTCCGCCTCCGGAAATTCGAATGTGCCAATCTCGCCCGTGTCCTGGTGCAGGCGCACGTGCAGCGTGGGCGTCAGGCGGAAGGGATCGACGGCGACCACGACGTCGCTCTGTTCGCCTTCTCCGACCGCAGCGTGGCCTACTGGCTCGCCGGGCGCGCCTTCGTCGTCGGCATAGACCACCACCCAGCCGCCCTCCGGCGCGACGACGTTTCTACTCACGATTTCGCCGTCGTCGTCCACGGCCTGGTCCACGGCATCCACCTGCGGCTGCGGCGGCTTGGGCGTTGGCGTCACCGTCGCTGTGGGTCGCGGCGTCGCCGTGGGCCGAGCGGTAGCCGTC
>JAICPS010000269.1 GCA_025929715.1 Anaerolineae bacterium
ATTGGCGGATAACGTCTAAGACTTTAGGCGGACAACCTGGTGACTAAATAAACTGCTGGAGCCTGATATAATAAATAGCCACCATGACCGATTTCCGCGCGCCGATGCAGCCCTGGCCTTACCTCGCCCCCTACGGCCGAGAGCTATCCCTGCCGGGCGGCTTGCAGCTATTTTTCTACGACGCCGGACCTCCTGACGCGCCACCTTTGCTCCTGGTACATGGGCTGGGCGACGAGGCCGACAGCTGGCGCCATCTGGTCGAGTCACTAGGTCGCCAATTTCGCGTGCTTGCGCCCGATCTGCCCGGCTTCGGACGCAGCGATCGGCCCCGGCGCCCGTATTCCATTCGCTTTCTGCGCGACACGATGCTGGCTCTCATGGACGCGCTGACCGTTGAGCGCACGATCATCGCCGGTAGCTCGCTAGGCGCGCTCCTGGCCCAGCTCATCGCTCTGCAACAGTCGCCGCGCGTTTCAAAGTTGGTCTTGCTGGACGGATCGCTCGTCGTCGTCAAACAGCAGCTCGGCCTGCGCGGCCTTCTCTTCCTGGTTCCCGGTCTGGGCGAGGGCCTCTACAACAACCTACGCCGCAACCCCGACCAGGCCTACGCCACTCTGCAATCATACTATGCCCACCTGGACGCCATGCCCCCCGCGGACCGCCGCTTCCTCTTCCACCGCGTCAATCAGCGCGTGTGGAGCGACGGGCAGCGACGCGCTTACCTTTCGACCCTGCGCCAGACTGCGCGCTGGGCGCTGCGCCGGCAACGCCAGTGGGCCCAGCGGCTGCCACAACTCACCATTCCCACCCTGGTCATATGGGGCGAGCAAGATCAGATCTTGCCTGTGGAAAACGCTCACGCCCTGCTGCAAGTCCAGCCGTCGGCGACGCTGGTCGTCATTCCCGATGCCGGACATTTGCCGCATCAGGAGCAGCCTGAGTCCGTCTTGCATGCAATCAATTCATTCTTGGTAGAACCATTTTAAAAATGGTTCTCCGACGTTAATAGGACTTTGGTACCTGCCCCACCAGGGCAGTTTTTTGATAATCTTCCTTGCATGTCGCGGGCGGGCATCATTCCCGTCGTGTTTACAACCGCACAAGTAACCTGGAACTAATCGCAGAATTTATTCGTCTATATAAATAGCACTCTAACCGCACCCGTGGCGGGTGAGCATCAGGAGGAACACAATGACGCCCGGCAGACTATTGCCCATTTCCAGACGCACGAAGATCATCGCCATTGCAGGGACCGCTCTGATTATCACTCTCGGCGCGACTTTGTTGCTGTGGAACAGCTTGTTTCGAGACAGAGATCCCGGCGAGAGTCCAGACCCAGTGCACACTCCTGGAGTCGTGGAAGATTCAGGAATTCAGCTACAGATTGCCGGCGCTCCCTCCACAGACCTTGTCGCCGCGCGCAGCTCGTTACAAATCCGCCTGAGCAAAGGCCAGGAAGAACCTGATGCGCTCGTCGCGCCGCCTCTGGCGACCGGCGTACCCTTGACTGAAGAGGAAATTCAGCAACTCTTCGACCGCCTGCCCACCGTCACCGCCCAACCCGGCGACGTCGACGATTTCCGCCTGCCCGAAGACGTTCTGCCACCGCCGCGCCCTGGCGAGACCATCGAAGAAGCGTTCCCTCCGCCAGACGACGCCACGCCACCCGTAGACGCCTCTTCGCTTACAGGCAGCGATGGCCCCCTGGAGGTCCTGCGCTTTGCACCCGAAGGCGAGATTCCCCTCGCCCCCTTCCTCCAGGTCACCTTCAACCAGCCTATGGTGCCCCTTGCCACCCTCGAAGAGCTAGCCGCCGAAGAAGTTCCCGTCCGCCTCACTCCACAAATTCCCGGCGTGTGGCGCTGGATCGGAACCAAGACGCTGACTTTCGAGTACCAGGGCGCAGCCGATCGCTTCCCCATGGCTACCGAATACGTGGCCGAAGTTCCTGCTGGCACGACCTCGGCCACAGGTGGCGCTCTCGCCGAAGTGGTCACCTGGAAATTTACGACACCCCCGCCGCAAATGGAGAGCCATTATCCCGGCGAAGGTCCGCAACAGCTACATCCCGTCCTTTTCGTCTCCTTCGACCAGCGTATCGATCCGCAGGCCGTGTTGAACACCACGCAATTAACCGCTGGCGCTAGCACTTTTCCCTTGCGTCTTGCCACGCCGGACGAAATCGCAGCCGACGAAGAGGTGAGCGTCCTCGTCGAAAACGCCGCCGATGGCCGCTGGTTGGCCTTCCGCCCCCAGCAACCCCTCCCCGGCGCCACCAACTACACCGTCGCCATCGGGCCCGGCACACCCTCGGCCGAAGGGCCGCTGACCACCGCCGCCGCGCAGACCTTCAGCTTCTCCACCTACGCCGCCCTCCAGATCGACCGCCACGACTGCGGCTGGTCCGACGGCGACTGCCCGCCGTACGCGCCCTTTTCCATCCATTTTAACAATCCGCTGGATACCACGACCTTCGCCGAGGACATGCTCCAAATCGAGCCCGAGCTTCCCGGCGCCGTCGCCAACATCTACGGCAACACCATCGAGCTCCGCGGCGCCAGCCAGGGCCGCACCACCTACCGCGTCACCGTCTCCGGCGCCGTGCGCGACGTCTTCGGGCAAACGCTCGGCGACGACGAGACGCTCACTTTCCGCGTCGGCTCCATGGACCCCACGCTCACCGGTCCCAGCGAAACGCTGGTGACGGTCGATCCTTCGTCCAATACGCCTTCTTTCTCCGTCTACGCCATCAACTACAACCGTCTCCAAGTGCAGGCCTACGCCGTGCAGCCCTCAGACTGGCCTGCCTACCAGGAATACCTGCGCGACTACTTCCGCGACGAGGACCGCCCCACGCCGCCCGGCGCACAGGTCGTGGATGCTACTATCCCTATAGAAGCCGCCGCCGACCAGCTCACCGAAGTCGAAATCGACCTCGGCGAAGCTTTGACCGGGGATTATGGACATCTCGTCGTCGTCGTGCGCCCGCCCGCCGGAATCCTATCCGCGCTGCGGCTTGAGGAACGCACGGTCGTCCACACCTGGGTGCAGGTGACCCAGATTGGGCTGGACGCCATCGCCGACCAGAACCAGTTGGTGGCCTGGACCACCTCGCTGCAAGACGGCTCGCCGTTGGCAGGGGTAGAGCTGGCGCTCTCTTCCGGCGCTGAGGCCGGCGCCGCTTCGCTTACAGACAGTAGCGGCGTGGCGCGCCTCTCGCTGCCCGCGCAGGAAGCCGCCATCCTGGTCGCCCGCCGCGGCGATGACACCGCCTTTCTGCCTTACGGGACCTATTACTGGGATAGCGGCGGCTGGCTGCAACGGCCTGGCGATGACGAGCTGCGCTGGTACGTCTTCGACGATCGCCAGATGTATCGCCCCGGCGAAGAAGTTCACGTCAAAGGCTGGATGCGCCGCGTCGGCGGCGGCCCACGCGACGACGTCGCCCTGCTCGACGGTTCCGTCACTCTCGTCTACCAGGTGATTGATCCCCAGGGCAACGAATTAGATTCCGGCCAGGTTGAAGCCAACGCGCTCGGCGGCTTCGACCTGCGCTTCCCCCTGCCCGAAAACAGCAACCTGGGCTATGCCAATCTCATCCTCTCTGCTTCCGGTGCGACTGGTCCCGGTAGCCTGTATGGCCTCGAGTATTACCACAGCTTCCAGATCCAGGAGTTCCGCCGCCCCGAATTTGAAGTCAGTGCGCGCAACGAGACCAGCGGCCCCTATTTCGTAGGCGATCACGCCGTCGTAGCCGTTTCGGCCAACTATTTTGCCGGCGGTCCGCTGCCCAACGCCGAAGTCAACTGGACTGTAAGCTCCACGCCCAGCACCTACATCCCGCCCAACTGGTCCGATTTCACTTTCGGCAAGTGGGAACCATGGTGGTACTACGGCTTCGTGGAATACGAAATGGACGTCTTTTCTGGCCCCTTTGGTCCTGAAATCCCCAGCGTCGTCGAAACCTTTAGCGGCACGACGGACGCCTCTGGGAACCATTTCCTGCGCATCGACTTCGATGCCCCCGTTAGCGAAGCGGCCGCTGCGCTAACGGACGAACCACAGCCCTTCTCGGTCGTTGCCGAGCCCACCGTCGTCGACGTCAACCGCCAGGCCTGGACCGCCAGAACGAACCTCCTGGTGCATCCTTCGAGCCTTTACATCGGCCTGCGCAGCGAGCGCACCTTCGTGCAGCAGGGCACACCGCTGGAAATTGAGGCCATCGTCACCGACATCGACGGCAACGCGATCGCCGGCCGCGACTTTGAAATCACGGCCGCGCGTCTAGAGTGGCGTCACACCAACGGTAATTGGGGCGAAGAAGAAGCCGAGGTCCAGACCTGCGCCATCCAGTCCGCTGCCGAGCCCGTCACCTGCACGTTCAACACCGAAAAGGGCGGCACCTACCGCATCACCGCCACCGTCGCCGACGATCAGGGCCGCGCCAACCTCAGCCAGTTCACGCGCTGGGTCAGCGGCGGCGAGCGCCCGCCTTCGCGCGAAGTAGAACAGGAAACCGTCACCCTGATTCCCGATAAAGAAACCTACCAGCCCGGCGATACGGCCGAGATCCTGGTCCAGGCGCCGTTCAGCCCGGCCGAGGGGCTGCTCACCGTCACCCGCAGCGGCATTCTCTATAGCGAGCGCTTCAACATCACCGGCGATTCCTTCACCCTGCGCGTGCCCATCGAAGAGGCGCACATTCCTAACCTCAACCTGCAAGTCGATCTGGCCGGCGCAGCGCCGCGCACAGACGACGCCGGAAACCCATTGGAAGGCGCGCCGCCGCGCCCGGCCTACGCCCGCGGCGACCTTACGCTTGATATCTCCCTGCTCAGCCGCACGCTGAACGTCGGCGTCACGCCGCAACAGGATCGCCTCGAGCCGGGCGGCGAGACGACCATCGACGTCGCCGTCAGCGACGCGGCCGGTCGGCCGGTAGCCGGGGCAGAACTCGCCGTAGTCGTCGTCGACGAAGCAGTGCTGGCCCTGACCAACTACCAGCTCGCCGATCCGCTGGCAGCCTTCTACAGCCACCGCGGGCCAAATACACAGAGCCACTATGGGCGGGCCAGCATTGTGCTGGCTAATCCGCAGTCGCTGCTGGAACAGGCGGCGGAGGCAGCGCGCGTGGCCACCGAAGAAGTTATGGAAGAAGGCGAGTCGGCACTGGCCGATATGGACATGGCGGCAGAAATGCCCGCTGCCCAGGCCACCGCTGCCGGCAACGCCGCCGGCCAAGACGGCGCCGCCGCCGAACCCATCCGCGTGCGCACCAACTTCGACCCCCTCGCTATCTTCGCCCCTGAAGTGCAGACCGACGCCAACGGACGCGCCCAGGTCGCCGTGCAACTGCCCGACAACCTCACCCGCTACCGCATCATGGTCGTCGCCGTTTCTGGCGGCAACCAGTTCGGCAAAGGCGAGTCCAACCTCACCGCCCGCCTGCCGCTCATGGTGCGCCCCTCCGCGCCGCGCTTCCTCAACTTCGGCGATCGCTTCGAGCTGCCTGTGGTCCTGCAAAACCAGACCGACGAGGAGATGACCGTGGACGTCGTGGTGCAGGCGACCAACCTGACGCTCACCAGCGGCGCGGGACAGCGCGTCACCGTGCCCGCCAACGACCGCGTCGAAGTGCGCTTCCCCGCCGAAACGCTCAGCGCGGGCGCGGTGCGCCTGCAAATTGCCGGCGTCTCAGGCTCCTACGCCGACGCCGCCACCGTGGAGCTGCCCGTCTACACGCCGGCAACCACCGAGGCCTTCGCCACCTACGGCGTCGTGGACGAGGGCGCCATTTCACAGCCCCTTTCGGCCCCTGAAGGCGTCTTTCCACAGTTCGGTGGCCTGGAAATCAGCACTTCCGCCACCGCCTTGCAGGCGCTCACCGACGCCGTGCTCTATCTGTCCACCTATCCCTACGAGTGCTCCGAGCAGATTGCCTCGCGCATCCTGGCCATTGCCGCGCTGCGCGACGTGCTGACCGCTTTCGAAGCCGAAGGGCTGCCCTCGCCGCAGGAGCTGGAGGCATCGGTGCTGCGCGACATTGAAACCCTGCAAGGGCTGCAGAACGACGACGGCGGCTTCCCCGTCTGGACCCGCGGCCGTATGTCAGAGCCCTACTACAGCATCCACACGGCGCACGCCTTGCAGCGGGCGCGCATGAAAGAGTTCACCGTGCCCGAGGACATGATGCAGCGCGCTCTCGAATACCTGCGCAACGTCGAAAACTATTATCCCGACTGGTATAGCCAGGACATCCGCTGGGCAATGTCCGCCTACGCCCTGTATGTGCGCGACCTCATGGGCGACTCTGATCCCGCCAAAGCCGCGCGCATCCTCGACGATGCCACTCTTGACCGCCTTTCGTTGGAAGCCGTAGCCTGGATCTGGCAGGTC
>JAICPS010000068.1 GCA_025929715.1 Anaerolineae bacterium
CGTCACTGAGAACGAAGTGAGCGTTTTGTGTACAGAGGACCAATTGTGAGCACTGCGCGTACCGAATTGGTGAATGAGCGCCGGGGCGAGATACGCCAGCGCCTACCACGGCTGCTATTTCTCGCGGGAATTCTACTGCTGGCAACCTGGTTTGCACTGAAGACCTATCGCCTGGCGCGCCTGGCCCAATCGTTTCGACAGCATCAGGCCGTTGCCGAGGTAATTGGTTCTCAGGGCCTGCTCAACGCCGATCCCCAGACCGCCCAGCAACTGGTGTTGAACCTGCGGCGCGATGTCGTCCTGCTTGATCGCGAAGTTCGCCCCTTTCTGCCGCTGATCTCGCGCCTCGGCTGGATTCCACGTATCGGTCCATTGCTTGCCCAAAGCGAACCGCTCCTCGACATGGCTGATTCCGGTTCGGAAGCGGCAGCTTATAGCGTTCGCGGGCTAACCCCCGCCCTAGAACTACTCCAGTCAGAGCGTGAGGTGGGAGACCCGTTACTACCACAATTGATGCCCGTCCTTCAGAATGCTGAACCGGACCTTGTCGCCGCCAGCGCCGCCCTGGACCGTGCAATAGAAGCGCGTGGCAGAATCGACGATTTGGAAACTTTCCCCTGGCGTGTTCGCAGCCTTCTAGAAGCAATCGACGGAAAACTGTACCTTGCTGACGAGTTAAAGCTGCTTGCCGTACTTCCGCAGTTAATGGGCATTGACGGCCCGCGGACCTATCTGATCCTGGCTCAAAACGAAGATGAGATTCGGCCAACCGGTGGCTTCCTCACTGGAGCCGGTCTTCTTACCGTTGACCGCGGACAGATCGTCCAACTTTCTTTCCAGGACGGCAACGTGGTCGATGATTGGCGCAACAAGCCCTACGATTTGCCGCCCGATCCGCTCTACCGATTGATGGGTCTGGAGCTATTCCTTTTCCGGGACGCCAACTTCTGGCCCGACTTTCCCACTTCCGCGGAGCAGGCGATGCAACTGTACCGATATGGTCAAGACGCACCTCCTTTGGATGGCGCAATCGCTATCGACCAGCGCTTTGTCGCCATGCTCCTGGCCGTCAGCGGACCTGTAAACGTCCCCCAATTGGAAACAAGCGTGAGCAGCGGTAATCTCGTCGCCAGTATGCGCGACGCCTGGGGAGTGAGCGAAGGAGAGTCCCACAGGGAGTGGGTAGGAGAGCGCAAAGATTTCCTTGGTCCTCTGGCCGCGGCCCTGCAATCTCGCTTGCTAGGAAATCTCGATGCCATAGACCCGCTCTTTCTTGCCGAAACATTGCATCGCGCCGCGCAAGAGAAACATCTGCAAATCTACGTTCACGATCCTCAGGTGGGGGCGGTGCTGGATCAGATTGACTGGGACGGCCGGCTGGAATTTCCTTCGTCGGGTGATTACTTCATGGTAGTCGACACGAATGTCGGATTTAACAAGGCAAACGTTTTCGTCGAGAGCGCGATCTCCTATAACGTCGAGCTATCCGCCGACGGTTCAGGAATGGCAGATCTCAGCGTACGGTATACTCACACAGGGACCGAAAGCTCCCAGCCGTGCGAACAGATTGTTCCTTACGTTGCAGGTATTACCTACGATGCGCTGGTGAACCGCTGTTACTGGAACTACACGCGCATATACGTTCCGGGCCAGATAGCGCCTATCAGTCTTGTCGATCACGAGTTGCAGCCGGAAATGCGCCCGGTAGGTGGGGGTTGGCAGAATCAGCAAGAACTCGTCACTCAAGATACCAGCGGCTCGACCATCATTGGGGATTCCTTTGTCTTGCCGCGGGGCCAGCAGCTTACAAGTGAATATACCTACAGCCTGCCGGTGGTCGTGAGCCGCGATGGAACGAACACCTACAGGCTGGCAGTAAAAAAGCAGGCGGGAATAACGTCGCAACAGCTCGCGGTGCGGATTGTTATCCCAGATGGGGCTTCCGTCGTCGAATCGTCGCCCGGCGCGACAATCGACGGGCGGGTGGTGACCTTCGAAACAGAGCTAGTCACGGATCTCAGCTTCGAGGTCTCATACCGGTTCGCAAGTCGATGATGTTTAGAGAGGAAGACCGAGCACATGGCTCGCCGACCGTTAGTTTGTCAATCATAGTCGCCCTGTTTATGCTCGCGTCGGCTATGCTCCTTAACAACGGCCGCCCGCAGCGAGTGTCAGCGCAAACCATCCCATCCCGCACCCCGACGCCGGCTGGCGGAGGAGCTACCGCTACGCCAGATGGCGATGGCGGGCCCGGACCACAACCCACCGCCTTGCCAACTTCGACCGGCAGTGGTCCACAGGCGACGGCCACGCCAATTGTGAATCCACCTACGCCATCAGGCGGATTTCTTCCTACCGCGCAGCCGTGTGACCTTGAACCCACAATCATATCGCTGGCAAACGGCATTAACGTGCGCTTTGGACCGGGTACGAACTACGAGTCAGTCGGCCAGCTCAAATTTAAGGAAGTGCGGCCGATTATTGGACGCGCAGCTGATACGAGTTGGTGGCAGATTATCCTGGTTGACGGAACAGTGGGATGGGTCGCTGATAGCGTGGTTGAAACGAACGGCTATATTGGGCTCGTCGCGGTTGTCGATCCGCCAGAGCTTGAGGATGGCAATACGCCGACACCGGGTACACCATGGTCGCCGACGCCTTTCCCTGGCTGCACGGCACCTCCGACCCCTTCGCCTGCAGCAACCGCTGCACCGAGCGAGACGCCAGGCTCGACATCGACAACCACTCGCCTTCCGGAAGGCGATGAAGAAGGAGTTAGTCCTGGGTTATCGGAGACGACGTCTGCAACCGCGCTACCGTCTGCCACTGCAATGTTGGCTAGCGGTTCCAGGGTGACCCCGGAATCCATCGCTGGGCCTACTGCAGAACCACTTCCCGGTGAAGACGAAATTCCCGGTGGTACGCCCTGGATACCCATCGCTGGCATCGGTCTCATACTGGCAGCGGCCGGACTTTTCGTGGTCCAACGTCTGCGAGGATAACCCCTGAAGGAGACGTTTATGAGTTGGGACGAGCGACGAATGGCGGAGGGCATTCTTTTTCTGGACATGTACCAGCTGACGATGGCCCAACTTTACTTCCGCTATGGCCTTCACGAACGACATGCTCAGTTCGACCATTTTTTCAGAAGCTACCCAGACTACGGCGATCATAAAGCCGGGTATTGCATCAGTGCAGGGCTTGAGTGGCTCCTGGATTGGATGGAGCAGTCCCATTTTGGCGAGGAAGAAGTGGCGTATCTACGGCAACAGCGAGGATCGGGTGGAGATAGACTGTTCGCCGATGACTTTTTGCAGTGGCTGCGAGAAAATGGCGACTTCTTCCGGCTGAACATCCGCGCCATCCCGGAAGGCCGGGTCATACATCCCAACGTGCCGCTGACCGTGGTGCAGGGTCCTCTGGCAATGGCGCAGATTTTGGAATCTGCGCTTCTCAACCAGCTCAACTACCAGATCCTGATTGCGACCAAAGCTGCTCGCATACACGGGATTACCGGGGGCAGGCTGCTGCTAGAGTTCGGTATGCGACGTGGGCACGAAATGGGCGTCAATGCCGGTGCGCGCGCCGCGCTCATTGGTGGCGCCGACTTCACATCAAACGTTGGCATCTCCAAAGTCCTAGATTACCCTGCCAAGGGCACGCACGCTCATAGCATGGTGCAGGTGTTCATGGCTTTGGGCGAAGGTGAGCTCGGGGCTTTTCAAGCGTATGCCGACATATATTCCGACGACTGCATTCTATTGGTCGACACCATTGATACACTAGAAAGTGGCATTCCTAACGCCATCAAGGTCTTCGAGTCTCTACGCCTCAAAGGACATAAACCTGCTGGAATACGTCTTGATTCCGGCGACCTTGCCCATCTCAGTGTTCAGGCCGCTTGCATGCTCGACGACGCTGGATTTCCAGATGTTTCAATTATCCTTTCCAACCAGCTAGACGAGCTGACCATCTGGCAGATTCAAACACAGATCATGGACGAAGCGCCCCGCTACGGTCAGGATGCCGGCGAGATTATCCGGCGGTTGGTGTACGGCGTCGGCACGCGCCTGATTACTTCTGGAGGCGATTCCGCGTTGGACGGAGTATACAAACTGGTTGCCATCCAGCAGCAAGGGCAGTGGACGCCTGCAATCAAGATCTCTGAATCACCCGCCAAGGTGCCCAATCCAGGACAGAAAGCGGTGTGGCGCATATACGACACTAGGGGGAAAGCCACCGCCGACCTGATTACCCAGGACGAGGAAGATCCGTGGCAAATGGAATCGATACAGTTGCACCATCCTGTCGAGCACGGTACATATCGGTCGCTGCATCGGGATCAGATCTCGGAAATCGAACCGCTTCTATCCGAAGTTTGGTCGGAGGGAGGCGTGCGGGCGCAGACACCGTCTATAGAGGAAATGCGCGAGCTCAGGCATACGGATCTTCGCCGACTGGACCCTGGCGTCAAGCGACTTATGAACCCACACATTTATCACGTCTCATTAAGCGAGAAGCTCTGGAAGAGTAAACAGCATCTCATTCAGAGAGCGTTAGCCCCATATTAATTGCTGAAGGAGAAGAACCATGGCAACCACAGAAGCCACTGAATCCTATCGATTTCAAGCTGAAATCAAACAATTATTAGACATTCTGGTACATTCACTGTACCAGGACCGCGAGATTTTTCTGCGCGAGCTGATCTCCAACGCCTCCGATGCCTTGACACAGATGCATTTTCACATGCTGACGGACCGCAACGTACACGACGCCGATGCGGACTTGGCAATTCGTCTGAGCATCATCGACAAAGACGATGAAAAGTGGCTCCTCGTCAAAGATTCCGGCATCGGTATGACAGCTGAAGAGCTGATTCAGAATTTGGGAACGATCGCCCAATCCGGCGCTCGCGCCTTCCTGGAGCGTGTCAAACAAACAGATTCGTCTCCAGGTGAAATTATTGGCCAGTTTGGCGTCGGTTTTTACTCAGTATTTATGGTTGCCGACCTCGTCCGGGTCGTTTCGCGCAGCCACCGGTTGGACGCCGAGCCCGCTGCATGGGTGTCCCAGGGGGATGACTCGTTTCGCATTGAGCCTGCGGAAAAAGAGGAGCGTGGCACGGAAATACATATTAAGCTGAAGAACGATGCGGGCGAATTCGCGAGTGAATGGAAACTGCGAGAAACGGTCAAACGACACTCAGACTTTGTTGCCTACCCAATATACCTGAACGACGAGCAGATCAATCAGCAACAGCCCATCTGGCGCAAGTCGCCGTCCGAGGTCTCGCAGGAAGATTACCACAACTTCTACCAGCAGATGACCATGGATTTTCAGGAGCCGATCACCGTTATTCATTTCCACTCTGACGCGCCGGTGCACATTCGTGCTCTCTTATTCGTTCCGGCAACGCGCGACCGTGGCGTCCTTGCCGCGCGCAAGGAACCTGGCCTGAAGCTTTACTCGCACAACGTCTTGATCCAGGAGTACAATCGAGATCTTTTGCCCGATTGGCTAAATTTCGTAGACGGCGTGGTCGAATCAGAGGATCTACCCCTAAACGTTAGCCGCGAGACCGTTCAGAGCAATCGCTTCATGCGCCAGCTAGGCAAGACGTTGCGCAGACGCGTTGTTCGCGACATAAAAGACCTGGCAAGCGACGACGACGCAAAGTATGCCGCCTTCTGGAAACAACACGGCCGCGCGATCAAAGAAGGGATTCTCGCCGATCCTGCCGGCCTGCAAGACGTTCTTCCCTTACTCCGCTACCAGTCGACTGCCCTCGAAAATGAGCTGACATCCTTGGCGGACTATCTCAATCGCATGCACGAAGATCAGGAAGCCATTTACTATGTGATGGGCGACAGCATGCATTCTGTATCCCACAGTCCACACCTGGATCCCTTTCGCGCACGTGATATCGAGGTTCTCTACTGGATTGATCCTCTCGATCCGTTCCTGGCGCCCCTACTAAACGAATATAAAGACACACCAATCAAGAATGTAGACGATGCGGGCCTTGAGCTACCGGACATTGAAGAAGTTATTGACGACGAAGGTGAGAAGCTAGCTGAGCCCGATCTCAACCGCTTCATAGGTCGCTGCGTGACCACACTCGGCGATCGCGTAACAGAAGTTCGCGCTTCGCGGATGCTTAAGACAAGCCCCGTTCGCCTTGTCTCTCCCGAAGATACACCCAATCGAGAAATGCAGCGGATTTATCGTTTCCTCGACCAGCAGTACGAGGTTCCCAAACGAATTTTGGAAATCAACCGTGGCCATCCGCTCATCGTTGACCTGGCGCGTCTGGTGACGGCGCAGCCTGAAGCTGAGCTTATCAATGTGGCCATTGAGCAGCTGTACGAAAGCGCTCTGGTACAGGAGGGGCTGCACCCCGACCCGGCAAAAATGGTGCCCAGGATCGAACGGCTGTTGAAGCTAGCCGCAGCGGCGCACGCCCCTGGCGATACGCTTGGCTAGAACGGGTAATTAATCAGGCGCCATCGCCGCCTGCAGGACGGAGCGCCCGATTTGTTGGGCTGATGAAGCATCGGCGGCTTCTTCGACGACGACCACGACTGCATAGCGAGGCGACTGTGCCGGCATAAGACCAAGATACCATCCATTCATGGTTTCCTGGGGACCGGACAATACAGTCGTTGAATGTTCGGCAATCGTTCCCTCATAACGACCCAGCGCCGCAAGCACGGCGTCAGCAGAGCCCGGGCTGACAGCCGCAAGTTCGGCTTCTGGCGCCTCGGCGTTTTGCCACACACCGGCGCTATTCTGGACTGCGCTGACCAGGTACGGCGTTGGCAGAACTCCCCCATTACCTAATGCGGCCCAGGCGCGAACAAGTTGGAGCGGTGTGACCGTCAAAACCCCCTGGCCCAGAATCGCATCTTCTACGTCTGTGATCGGCTGAGTTACAGTAGGAGCTGTCGCCATGGGAAACTCAGGCTGTGTATAAAATCCAAAACGGTCAAAAGCGGCGGCGAGATCGCCAGGCGCTATTTCATCGGCAAGATCCATCATCGGCGCGGGACACGCAAACGCCAGCGCCGTGTGCCAGGTCGCATCGTCCGGAGGCGTTTCACGACAAGTTTTGAGCTGGTTTCGTACGACGATAGAACTACTGGCATTAACAGTAGTTTCGTTCAACTGCAGCAACTCCTGCTCGACCGCTGAAGCCAGAATAAACGGTTGAAGCAACAGTCCAGGCTGATACTGTCCCTGGGTGGCGCGGTTCAGCAACGGTCCCTGTTGCGCCTGCACCAGCTCTTCAAACAACTCGTCCAGACGGTTAGGATCATAGCCGGGATGGCTTACCATCACCTTCACTCCACCGTCGGGAAGCGATAGGAGCAGCACCGCGCCGCGCTTACCAGCCATTAACTCCTCGGTCGCGCGTTGTAACTCAGCATCCAACGTAAGTCGGATATCTTGGCCAATTTGCGGTTCGTCCAGGGTCCGCCTCCAGAACGCGTCCCACGTACCGGCGCTATCGCCGCGCAATACGTCGTCGTAGCCCTGCTCGATTCCTGCCGTACCATGACGAAAGCTATAGTAACCGACAGCCGGTCCGATGGACGGAATAGTATATAAACGTAGCGGAGCTTGCGCGGTCCCTACCGTTTCTGCCAGCACCACGCCGTCAGCATCCAAAATTCGACCGCGCCGGATTCGAAGTTCTGCTTCCACTGCGCGGGGATTGTCACCGCGCTCTGCCAGTACAGGCGCCCGAACCACCGCCCAATACACCAATGCAACCGCCGTGAGAAAAAAAGCTGCCAGCATCCCGGCCGCCATGTATTCAATCCGAATTGTTCTTTCCGTAACCTCGCTCATAAGCAGATTATTAAGGTCAAAGTTCAACAGCACGGCGTGCCGATATATAAAGCAGCAGGCCGATCATGATCCCACTCATGAACAACGAACTACCACCATAGCTCACAAAAGGTAGCGTTACGCCTGTTAATGGCAGGATTTTTACCACGCCGCCGATAATCAAGAATGCCTGCGCGCAAAGCAAAATCGTAATTCCGGCCGCCAGATAGGAGTGAAATGGCCGCCGGCAAAGCGCCGCGGTACGCAGACCTCGATACGCCAGTAGCGCAAAGCAGGCCAGCACCGCCATGCTCCCGATGAGCCCCCACTCTTCCGCAATTGCCGCAAACGCAAAATCAGAATGCACAACCGGAATGAAAACCGGTGAACCCTGGCCGATTCCCTGGCCGAGCACCCCGCCTGATGCAATGGCATAGAGTGATTGAACGATCTGAAAGGCGCGATCCGTCGCCTCGGGCCATGGATTCCACCACGCCTCTACCCTGAGCTCGACGACGCCAAATGTGAAATAACCGATGATACCCGCGACGATAAGCAGGAACAGACCGCCCATCAGATAGCGCCACTCGCCTGTTGCGAGGTACAGCAAAGCCAGAAAAGTCAGAAAGAACAGGGTCGCCGCCCCGAGATCTCGCTGCCAAACCAGAAGAACGATACAGAATCCCCACATCAGCAGCAGTGGCGTCAGAAACGCCACCCGGGTACGCCCATCACGTCTTGTGCGCAGGGCGTCAAGTTGCACTTGTTCGTCAAAGTAACTTGCCAGAAAAACAATCAATAGCAACTTCATCAATTCCGAAGGCTGAAAATAGACGCCGCTAACTAACGGTGCCCTTAACCACAATGCCGCGCCCGCGCCCGAAGGGTTGACGCCAAAGATCAGTGTGGCTACCAGTAGTAGGAGTCCCACGGTTAGCCATGTATATCGATAACGCCGTAGAATCCGCAGATTTCGGGGTAATATAGCAACCAGCAGCATCGCGCCCGTGGCCAGAACCATCCACAGAGTCTGTCGCGCCAGAAAATTAGGCGCCAGCCGATCCACAAGCAGCAGTCCCCAACCTGTCAGCAGCGCATAGATAGGCAGGAGCAACGGATCGCGATCCGCTTGATAGCGGTTCAGTAACCAATGGCTGGCGCCCATCAATGCCGTCCAAAACACAGGCGCCCAGAAATGGCCTATTGCCAGGGCGCCGTCTAATGCCAGGCTCAGAGCGACCGCATTGACGGCTACGAATGCCAGCGCCACTGCCAGCAGCAGAAGCTCCTGTGGCGCTCTTTCGCCGGCCATATGTCTTAATGTCATATATGCTAAAGATATTTATTTACGATTGGAGCCAGCTTCTCCCGCGCTTCCCGGTCGATATGATCAGGATTGGTGAGGATCGCGCCACGCATCGCGTGGTGCGCTGCAAATTCCCCCTGCCATTTTTCCATATCCTGAACCAGGTTACCGATGGCTTTTTTGGCTAATTCGGTGTTGCGCTGTAACGTTCCTGTGACCATTTCGACGGTCACCGGCTGTTCGCTTTCGTGCCACACGTCATAATCTGTCACGTGCGCCATCACGGAATAGGCCATTTCTGCTTCGGCCGCCAAAAACGCTTCGGGACTCGTGGTCATTCCAATGATGCTCATGCCCCACTTCCGGTACGTATTCGACTCACCCTTGCTGCTAAATCGAGGGCCTTCAATCGTAATAAAGGTGCCGGTATCGTGTACGGTGCCGCCTGCGCCGCGCACGGCATCGACCAGCGCCGCGTTCAGTTCCGGGGAAAAGGGATCTGCGACGCTTACGTGCGCCACCAGTCCGCCTCCGAAAAAAGACCGTTCGCGGGTATGCGTCATATCGAAAAGTTGGTCAGGCACCACAATATGCTCAGGCTCATAATCTTCGCGCAGCGAGCCACAGGCGCTCACAGACACGACATATTTGGCGCCCAACATTTTCAGCGCCATAATGTTGGCTCGATAAGGAATTTCACTGGGCGAAAGAATATGCCCTCGGCCGTGTCTTGGCAGAAAAGCCACACGCCGGCCGTGCAAGATCCCGGTAACAATTTCGTCTGAGGGCATACCGAAGGGTGTATTCATTGCCACCATTTCAACGTCCTGCAGTCCTGCCATCTGATACAGGCCGCTTCCGCCGATAATGCCAAGCTCAACTTCTGCCATGAAAACTCCTTGTAAACTTATTCACGAATCGTCCGATTATAACGAAAACAGTTGCCGCTTCAAATTCAGTCGTTAACATTGCCTCAAGTGACCGGCACTTTGGAAGTGCCGGTCACCTCTGGATGAGTGCATGCATAGCGACGATTTACACCTTAGGGAGACAGCCCCACACCAGGCAGTAATACTTGCGGCCGGGCGCGGCCGGCGCTTGCGACCGCATACCGATCATACCCCAAAACCGCTGCTCGAGGTCGACGGACAGCCGATCCTCTACCATACCCTTTGTGCACTGCAAAATGCCGGCGTAGAAGAATTGTTCCTGGTAATTGGCCATCTCGGCCACCAGATTGTGGACTACGTAGGCGATGGTAGCCGCTGGAACATGCGCGCCTCGTTTCATTGGCAGCCGCAGCGACTTGGGACTGCCCACGCACTGTGCCAGGTCCGCTCCCACCTCCAAGAACCAACATTTATTCTCGCTGCTGACTACGCACTGGCGCCGCAATCGCTAAAAGAAATGAAGGCCGCATATCAACAGTCAAACGCCTCCCTGGCGCTCAGCCTGAAACAGTTACAGCCCGGCGAGGCAGCAAGTCGTAGCAGTGTGGAATTTGACCTCGGCGGAGCCATTACACGCATCGTGGAAAAGCCGGAGCCGGGCGCGGCCCCAAGCTTAATCGGCGCTTCGCTGATTTACATTGTTCCGCCTGAAATCGACAGTTATCTTAAAACCATCACCCTGTCAGAAAGACAAGAATACGAGATCGTCGACGTCATCAACCGTATGATTGCCGGCGGTCACCGTGTCGTCGGAATTATGCAAGCCAGACCTCGAGAATGGCGCCCACGATATTAACCATCACCCTCTGAGCCCACACTTTACTGTCATTCTAAGCAGGTCCCATGCTGCATGGAGCGAAGAATCTCTCTAACAGTTGAATACCCCTTTCAACTTTGTTAAACTGCTCTCATGAGAGGGAAGTTGCGTTTCACCGTATACATGGCGGTAGCCTGTGGTCTAGCATATTTGCTTACCTTCGGCGCGCCCGCCTTTGCCTCAGCGCCTCCCATCAGTCAAAACTTCACCGGGTACGCCGTGATTGACGGGCCCGTCTATCTACAAATCTCTATCTCTCCACCGGTCACCAGCCCCGGTCAATCAATCGCCGTGGACGTCACCCTCACAAATAGGCTCGCACAATCTGTCTCACCGACCGTGAACCTTACTCTGCCCGCTGCGCTCAGCTCCTCCACAGCTTCGCTGCAGCGTTACCCTTCGGGCACAACGTTCGATAATCAACGTAACGCTTTGAGCTGGCAGCCGGTTGTGGCCGCAAACGAAGGCGTCGAGCAACTCTCACTGCAGTACGAGGTCTCCGTTGCCGATCTTAGCCGGCCAGAGCAGAAAGTCGGTGTGAGCTTGAGCTATGGAGCAAGCAGCGCCGATACGTCGGTCACCTTCTGGTCAGGCTCCCCGCCCACCGCCGCCATTACCGTCGATCCTCCGGTCGTTGCCGTTGGGCAGCCGGTGAAGCTGCAAGCCCACCCAGGAGGACCTGGGCCTTTCACTGGGACCTGGAATCTCGGAGACGGCCGCCAGATCACCACCCACGATCCGGAGGTTGCGTTTGCCGTGCCGGGCATTTATGAGATCCATTTACAGGTAGCAAACCCCCTCGCTGTAGCCTCTGCGATTAGCGCAGTAACCGTCGTCTCCCAGCCCACGGCCGATTTTGCGCCCGACGACGAACGACCTGTCATCGGACAGCCGGTACAATTCATAAACAAGAGCGGCGGCGAGCGCCCATTGACAAGCAATTGGGATTTTGGCGACGGCGCCCAGTCGCAGGAAGCGAACCCCACGCACACGTTTCACACTCCGGGAACTTATATCGTGCGCCTGGTCACGACGAGCCCTTTCGGGCAGTCGGAGATCTCGATTCCGGTGTCAGTGGGAGTGACCCCGATTGCCGACATGGCACTTCCCGACCAGACGTTCACCGGCGAACCGGTCCAGGCAATGGCTTTCGGGGATGACTCAATTACGTCCCTACGCTGGGATATGGGCGATGGCAGACAGTACGAAGGTGACACTGTCACGCACACCTATCATCGCACAGGCGATTTTGTCGTGAGGCTTACGGCATTGAATGAGTATGGCGAGACGCAGGTAACACGCCAGATTCACGTCGAAGGTGGTCGCTATGCCCTTTACCTCCCTGTTCTGATTCAGCCTGTCGGCCTGGACAATCCCGCGCCTATCGAGGAACAAATCGCGCCAGCTGTCACGGGAACGGTCGAGACACTGCCTCCTACGGCGGAATCGCCGCCCGCCACGATTCCTGTAATTCCTACGCAAAGTGGCAGTACCCTGCCGTCGCCTGGCGGCGCTGCTGCCGGTCTGCCTGCGGTCGGTTCCCAGCCGTTGGCGCTTCCGCCACAGATTCCACTCGGCGATAACGTCACAACCGCCGAACAACTTTTGTGGTATGTCAACGAAGCGCGCCGGCTCCATGGACTGGCGCCGCTCAGCTACAACTACGAACTCAGCATCGCCGCGCAACAGCACACAGTGGACATGGCGCTCAATGCCGAAATTATGCATGAGGGATCGGATGGATCGCGGCCGGCCGATCGCCAGAGGCGGTATGGTTACCTCGGCGCGTATGGTGGGGAGGCGGTCGCCTGGGGTTGGGAAAGTCCGGTCCCTGTGGTCGAATTCTGGGTGAACAGTCCATCACACCGTACGCTCATTCTGAATCCTGACGCCGACGAAATTGGCGTCGGCCACACGGCCGACGGTACCGCACCAAATATCTGGTATTGGGCCGTAGAATTCGGAATTCTAGCTGGTGTCAGGTGAACGGCATTTAGCTGCCCGGCACTCTGGAAGTGCCGGGCACGTCTGAGCAAATCACCGCGACCGAACTCAGCGATTCAGCCTGCGCTTGAGAAGCTCCTTCAGCGTGGGTTGCCCAATAATTTGTAATTCATAGCGCACCCGTTGGCTCGGTTGCTTAATATCGATCAGCCGTCCCAGATCAATAGGCGTGGCAATAAGCACTAGGTCCGCGGGGGTATTGTTAATCGTCTTCTCCAATTCGCCTATCTGCTCCGCGCCGTAGCCCATCGCCGGCAAAATACCTCTGGCATTTGGATACTTCTCATAGGTCTCGGCGATCGATCCGCTGGCATACGGCTGAGGATCGACGATTTCACTTGCCCCGAAATTGTTGGCGGCCACATAGCCCGCGCCGTAGGCCATTTCCCCGTGAGTCAACGTCGGACCATCTTCAATCGCCAACACGCGTCTGCCTCGAATAGCATCAGGATCTTCGACAAAGATCGGTGACGCCGCTCGCACAATTGTCGCCTGTGGGTTCACTTTTCTCACATTATTCTGGACGGCGATCACATTTTCATTCTCGGCGGTGTCAATCTTGTTAACGACCACGATGTCGGCCATGCGCAGGTTCGTTTCGCCTGGATGGTAGCGAACTTCGTGTCCTGACCGGTGTGGATCGACGACGACAATGTGCACGTCGGGACGGTAGAAGGGTAAGTCGTTGTTACCGCCGTCCCAGACGATAATATCGGCCTCCGCTTCCGCCTTCTCCAGGATCGCGTGGTAATCCACGCCCGCATAGATCACCGCGCCCATTTCCACGTAAGGCTCATACTCCTCCCGCTCCTCAATGGTGCACTGCGCCTGCTCCATGTCTTCATACGACGCAAATCGTTGGACTGCCTGAGAAACGAGATCGCCATAAGGCATTGGGTGTCGCACGGCGACGACATTCTCGTAGCCCAGTTCCTGCAGCGTACGCACGACATGGCGCGACGTCTGGCTTTTGCCGCTGCC
>JAICPS010000179.1 GCA_025929715.1 Anaerolineae bacterium
AAGGATCGCCCCCGCGTGCATCTTCTACTATGGTTGGCAGCCTCGGCCGGCGCCTGGTGGCTTTACCGGCCCTGGCTACCGGTGATTGGGCGTTGGGCGCAGAACACGCTGCTCAGGCACTGGATGTTCGAACACATTCGTGATTTTTTGGGGGCATCGCAGTTGTCGCCACTTCATTTTGGCGCGCTGGTGCTGGTGGTTACGGCCGGACTGGTTGGCGTGGCCCTGGCTGCGCCATCGTTATTGGGTGATAAGCGCCGGCGCAAGATCATCACCGTGCTTACCATCGCCGGCTTCGTCGCCATCGTTCTTGTCGTTCCCATCCCGCGCGTCTACGCTGCCAAGCGAATTCTGGTCACTGCCTGGGCGCTGGTGATCCTTTTCGTCGCCTGGTTAGTTTGGCAAAACGAACAGCGCCGGGTGACGCTTGCCCGCCTCTTGTTGGGCCTGTCCCTCGTCAGCAGCCTGGTGACCGTGATCTTCGTGCCCAAGGATGACTGGCGGGGTGTCACGGCTTACATGGGCAGAGAAGCGCCTGACGCTACAGTGTGGGTCGATCCGCTCTGGAACAATATGGCCTACAGCTACTATCGCCCGCAGCAGGAAGTCCTCCACGAAGGAGTCGCCGAACTGCAAGAGATCGCGGTGCAGCATGACGAACTGTGGCTGGTGGCGGAACGCTTTCACGGCAAGCCGGTTCCCTCATCGCCAAGTGAAGCATGGATGAACGAGAACATGGAGCTGGTGGAGGCGATTCCGTTTTACCGGTTGGAGCTGCGGTATTATCACAGCGCGCCGTGACGCGGTTCGAGGTCCAAACTTTCCCGGAAACTGGCTTACCGGTGGACGCTTGAGTTTCCGGGAATGAAGCGTTGACATATAATGGATCTGGCGCGTGGTGTCGGGAGCAAACGCGCATACAGCACGTGGTGTTTCACCGTCACCCGAATAAGGAGAGTTATGAACAAGAAGACGATTGAGGATGTCAACGTAACGGACAAGACGGTCTTCGTCCGCGTCGATTTTAACGTGCCACTGAGCAGTAGGGACCCCAATGAAACGATCACGGTCACCGACGACACACGGATTAGGGCCGCGCTGCCGACGATCAACTATTTGTTGGAGCACGGCGCAGCGCTGATTCTGGCCTCGCACCTGGGGCGGCCTGAATCGGCGGAGGACAGGGAGTATGCCATGGATCCGGTCGCCAGGCGGCTCGACGAGTTGTTGGACGCGCCGGTGCGCAAGGTTGGCGCGGTGGTGGGGCCGGAAGTAGAGGCTGCCGTGGCGGCGTTGCAGTCTGGTGAAGTATTGCTGCTGGAAAACACGCGCTTCGAAGCAGGTGAAAAGAAGAACGACGAGCAGTTGTCGCAGCAGATGGCCGGCCTGGCGGACGTTTACGTAAACGATGCTTTTGGCTCGGCGCATCGCGCGCACGCCAGCACGGAAGGCGTGGCGCGAGCGATGAAGGCGCAGGGCAAGCCGGCGGTAGCCGGGTACTTGATGGAGAAAGAGATCGCGGCCCTGAGCATGGCGGCCGAGAATCCGCCCCACCCTTACATCGCCATCATGGGCGGCGCGAAGATTTCGGACAAGATCAAGCTGATCGACGATCTGCTGCAGAAGGCGGACACGATACTGGTCGGCGGCGGGATGGCGAACACGTTCCTGGCGGCGCTAGGCTATGAGATGGGCGAATCGTTGGTCGAGGATGAGGCGCTGGAGGAGGCGGATCGGCTGCTGGAGTTGGCGGACAGGAGGCTCGTGCTGCCCCTAGACTTAGTGATTGTCGACGAGGCTGAGCCTGACGCCGAGATTGAGGTGGTGCCTGTGGAAGATATTCCGGTGGACAAAATGGCGGTGGATATTGGACCGGATACATTGACGCGATTTGAGAAGGAGCTGGAGGGCGCGGCGCTGGTAGTGTGGAACGGGCCGATGGGCATCTTCGAGATCGAGGAATTTGCCGTGGGCACCAATGACCTGGCGGAGATACTGGCGCGGCTGGTGGAAGATGGCAGTCAGGTGATTATCGGCGGCGGCGATTCGGCGGCGGCGGTGCAGCAGGCGGGGCTCGCGGACAAAATGACGCACGTGAGCACCGGCGGCGGCGCCAGCCTGGAGCTGTTGCAGGGTGAAGAATTGCCCGGCGTGGCCGTGCTGGAGGATAAGTAGTCGATATCTGACCAAGAGATCTTACCGCAGAGAGCGCTGAGTACGCTGAGAAAAGAAAGCTGAATTTGTATGACTTCTGATCAACCACAGTGGGTTCTGGCGACTGATATTGATAATACCTTGACCGGCGACGAACCGGCTTTACGAGAGCTGAGGCAGGAGCTGGACGTCATGCGGCGAGCGGGGGAACTGTTCTTGATTTTGTCTACCGGCCGCCGGTTGGAGGATGTGCTGAGCGGTTTCGAGCGTGAAGGCCTGCCCGAGCCCGACGCGATTATTGCACAGGTCGGCACGGAAATTTATCTGCCCCCGTTTTCGTCGGGGATAGCGCCGCTGGCGGCGTGGAAAGAGAGGCTGCAACGGGACTTCTCGCGCGGCCGCGCGCTTGGTTTTCTGGACGGCATCGAAGGGGTGGAAATGCAGCTGCCCGAATTCAATACAGCGCTCAAGGTCAGTGTTTTCCTGGATAAGGCGCCAGATCCGCACACGGCGGCCGAACGCGTGGTGCGGCGAATTGAAGAAGCGGACGCTTCAGGTGAGCATCGGGTCTTGTGGTCTAGCGGCAGGGATCTGGACATTATTCCGGAAGCGGCGGGAAAGGGAAACGCAATTCGCTATCTCTTAGAGTACCTGGATCTGAATCCTGACAGGCTGATCGTCGCCGGGGATAGCGGCAACGACCTTTCGATGTTTGAGGCCTTCCCCTGTGGCATCGTGGTGGCGAACGCGCAGCCGGAACTGCACATTTTGCGCGAGGCCGCGGATAGCGAACACTTCTTCGCGTCAGCTAAATGCGCCGGTGGCGTCGTTGAAGGGTTGCGACATTTTGGTTTACTCGCATGACTCATTCTTTTCTTTCTTCTTTTGACGAACGCCGTCTGCTGGTCGTCGATCTCGACGGTATACTTATTGAAGGCCAGGAGCAGGCGCAGCAGGCGCTCAACGAGGCCTTGGAGGAGGTGCGCGACTCGCTGGCGCTGGTCTACGTTTCGGGCCGGCGCATGGCCGAGCAGGTGGAGGCGATTGAGCAGAACGCCTTACCTTTGCCAGACTACATCGTTTCGGCAGTGGGCACCGAGGTATATCGCATGCCGGGCGAGCACCCGCTGGACGAATGGGATCGCTATATCGCGGCGGGTTTTGATCGTGACGAAATCGTGTCGTACGTGGCCGAACAGTTGCCGGGACTACAGTTACAACCGGCCGAGCACCAGTCGCCGTTAAAGGTGAGCTACCTGCTCAAAGATGCCCTTCCTGAGCAGCTTGACGAAATTCGGCGCCAGTTGCTGCAGGCGGAACTTGCCGTCAAACTGCTCTACTCACACGATCTGTACCTGGACATTATTCCGGAACGCGCCGGAATTGGGGCGGCGGTGAAGTTCCTCGTCGATTCGCTGCTGCTGTTCCCCAACCAGGTGTTTGTCTGCGGTGACAGCGGTAATGACGTGGATCTATTTCAATATGGCTTTCGCGGGATCGTCGTGGCTAATGCCACCCATGAGCTAAAACGGGCCGTGGAGCTGCGCGCCTACTTCAGCCATCGTAGCCACGCGGCCGGCCTGCTGGAAGGGTTGAGGCACTATAATTTCTTTGCCACGGCGCCCAAGAAGCGGCGGCGCGATCCGGCGCGCGAGGCGTTCGACCAGGCCGTTGCCTCGCTGCACCGCAATATTACGCCGATGGGCTTTTCGGCCGCGGGAGTGACCGATAATCCGCAGACCGAAGAAGAGTCGAACTACTTCGCCGTCTGGAGTCGCGATGGGATCAAGACCGGTTTGTGGAGCATGGGCCTGAACGACCCGGACGTGACCGAGTGTTTCCGGCGCACGCTGCAACTGATGGCGGAACACCAGACGGACGCCGGCCAGATCCCGGCCAACGTACAGATACAGACGGGCGTGGCGGATTACAGCGGGACGGGCAATATTGCTTCGATAGACTCTGTCATCTGGTTTGTCATCGGCGGCTGTCGCTATGGCGCCTACACGGGCGACCGCGATTTTCTGGAATGGATTTACCCGTGTCTTAAGAACGCTATCGATTGGCTGCACGCGCACGATTCCAACAACGACGGTCTTATCGAGCTACCGGAATCTTCGGACTGGATGGATCTTTTTCCGCGTTCCTACAACGTTTTGTATGACGAGGTGCTATGGTATCTGGCCTGTCGCGATTTCAGCGACGTGAGTGAAAGCCTGCAAAGAGATGCCGGTCGCTATCCAGAATTGACCGCGCGGGTGCGGCATCAGATCCTGCGCCGCTTCTGGCCATCGGCCAAACACCTGGCGGACACGCCGGCGTCCTTTGCAGAAACGCAGTATTCACTGGGGAATGCCCAGTATCTGCTGGCGCAGATCAGCCCCTTTGACTTCTCGTGGCGCTGCGACGTTTACGCCAATCTGCTGGCGGCGCTGATGGGTCTGCTGGACGACGTGAGGATGCATCAGCTGTTCCGGTTTTTGTGGGGTGTCGGCGTCAATTCACCTTTTCCGGTGGCCTGCTTCTATCCTGTGGTGCAGCCGGGGGCCAGCGACTGGAAAGATTATTCGGTGACAAACTTCTTGAACCTGCCGCATCACTATCATAATGGCGGCATCTGGCCCTTTATCGGCGGGTTGTGGGTTCGTTATCTGGCGCAACTGGGCAAGCAGGAGCTGGCGCATCAGGAATTGAATGCGCTGGCAGAAGCATGCCGCACGGGCATTTACGGCGAGTGGGAGTTTAACGAGTGGTTGCACGGAACTACGGGGCGACCCATGGGCAAGGCGCACCAGGCCTGGACGTCGGCAAGTTATATCGCCGCTTACCAGGCATTGAACCACGATATGATTCCGGCAGACTTCGCTCCGCTAAAACAAGCTCTCCTGGCCGGCCACGGGGATGGAAGAGTTCTTCCAACAGGGGTGATATAGCATGGCCCAACCAGGACGATATACGAACTCGATCTTAATGCTCTCGCTGCACGGCTACGTAGCGGCCGAACCCGAATTAGGCAAGCCTGACACGGGCGGCCAGGTGGTTTACGTCCTGGAGCTTGCCAAACGGTTCAGCCGGTTGGGACGGCGCGTGGATCTTGTCACGCGGCGTTTTGAAGACCAGCCTGAAGTAGACGAAGTGAACGAAAACTTCCGCGTGTGGCGTATTCCTTTCGGCGGCTCGGAGTTTATTCGCAAAGAGGAGATGCACGATCATTTAGAGGACTTCGTGACGAACTTCCTCTCGGCGTCGCGCAACAGAAGTACACAATATGACGTCGTCTATTCCCATTATTGGGACGCCGGAAGGGCGGGACAGAAGATCGCTGAAGAACTGGGTATCCCGCACGTGCACACGCCGCACTCGCTGGGCTGGTGGAAACAGGCCACGATGGGTGAGGAGATGACCGCGGAGGAGATGGAGGAGACGTATCGTTTTGAAGAGCGCATCCGAACTGAATTCCTGGTTTACCAGACTTGTGACCACGTCATTGCGACGACCGAGCCTCAGACTGAGTTACTCCAGGAACATTACGACGTACTGGAGCGGCATATCACGGTTATTCCGCCGGGCATGGACGAAAATCGCTTCTCGCCGACGCGCAAGGAGGAGCAGGCGCTGCTGCGCGACGAATATGGCTTTGAAGCGAATGACATTCTGATCCTGGGACGGATGGCGGCGAACAAGGGTTATGATTTGGCTCTAACGGCGATGCCTACTGTGTTCGAGCTGGTTCCTGAGGCGCGCCTGGTGGCCGCCATCGGCGGTGAAGAATCGGATCAAGATCTTGAGGGCGTCAATGAGCTGCGCCGCCTGGCCAGGGAGCTGAGTATCGATGAGAAGATAAAGTGGGTGCAGTATGTGCCAGACAAGAGGCTGGTAAACACCTATCGCGCCGCTTCGGTATTCGCGCTGCCGTCTCGCTATGAACCGTTTGGCATGGTCGCCATCGAAGCTATGGCCTGCGGCACTCCCACGGTGGTGACGGTCCATGGCGGCCTGTTCGACCTCATAGAATTCGGCCGCCACGCGCTGTACGCCGATCCATTCCGCCCGGCAGAGTTTGGCGCAATGATGGCCCTGCCGCTGCTACACGAGAAGCTGGCCCAGGAATTGTCGGTGGAAGGCGCGCGCTTCGCCCGTCGTAATTTTGGCTGGACGGGTATCGCCAAGCGAATATTGGGAATCTTTGACACGGTGCAGCAGAGCCCGCAGATTTGAGCGAGGAGGGTGGGTGACGCTTTCCCGGAAACTGCGAGTTTCCGGGAAAGTGCCGATCACCTCTAACAGTTATCTGGGACCGGGTATCACGCCCGGAGGCGTTCTAAAAGAGACGATGTAAACGTGGCCGACGTCAAGCCCCGAGAAATCAAGGCCCGTGGCCGTGAACATGTATTCTTCCCGGCCGTCATCGTTCAGGTCGCCCAGCGGCAGCGCGTCTACGCCAAGCGCGTCTCCCGGCACGCGGCCGGTTGCCAGGTGTAGCAGCGAGCCGTCGGCTCCGGAGTAGACGCCGACCTTGCCGCCGAATGGCACACCGCTGTTTGACGTCCAGGAGGCGATGACCAGATCGTCGTGCCCGTCGCCATTGATGTCGGGAACGCCGCGTCCGGGGCCCACGCCACTGGCCGGATCTTCGGCGTCGAACTGGCGTAAGAGGCTACCATCTACGCCGGAGTAAATGTACACGCGCCCGTCGCCGTTGACGCCGTTGTAATCGCCGACATACACGTCCTCCGTTCCGTCGGCGTCGATATCGCCGCCACCGCGGGCAAAGAACACGCCGTAGGTGCGCGAGCTGGTGAAGGGCGCCGTGGGAGCCAGTGTGTGCACCACGCTGCCATTGGCGCCGGAGAAGACGTAGGCGCGCCCGTTGTTGTTATCGGCGCCGCTTGCGCCGGCGACCACGTCAGGAACGCCATCATCGTTCACGTCGTCAATATGACCGACGCCGCCACCAAGCTGGTCTCCTGCGTCGAACCCATCACGGGTCCAGATAACGTCGCCGCTGGCCCCGGAGAAGGTGTATACGCGCCCCGGTCCGTCAGGCGGCAATACTCCCGGCGTGGAGCCCTGAAAGCGTGCGCCGACGATGACGTCGTCGTGACCATCGCCATTCAGGTCCCCCGCGCCGTCGATCCAGTAACCGAACGCGATCCCGACGTCACCGATCCACTCGCGGATCACCGAATGATCGAGGCCGGAGTAGACGACCACACGGCCCGCTATCTGATCGCCAAAGGCTCCCGGCGCGCTCACAACATAGTCGGGCGTTCCGTCGGCGTTGACGTCACCGGCATCGGCGGCCGAGTAGCCCAGGCGCGTACCTGGATCGCCCGTATGTACGTGGAGCAGCGAGCCGTCGGCTCCTGAATAGACGTAGACGCGGCCTTCCTGCGTGACGAAGCCGTCGTAGAAGGGCGCGGTAATTAAGAAGTCACGAACGCCGTCGCCGTTCAGATCGCCAAGGGCCATACCTGCCCAGCCAAAACCGTCGAAGATGTTTTCCCCTTCATAGCTATAGAGGATGCGTATAGAACGCTGAAAGAACGGTTTCTTTGGGGCTCCCGACGAGGACGAGGCTCCATTGCGGAGCGGCGCCAGTCCCGAGGGCATGCGGCGCGGCTCATCCCCGTTCTGGGCCTGGGCCGGCAAAGCCAGGGCGAAAGCGACCGCCAGGAAGACGACCAGGCCTATGAAAGAAAGTAATCGCTTTCCGTCTCGCATCATGTCCATCATGTACCTCCATTACACTGTGGGATAATTTGTGGAATGGAGGTTAGTGAAGATGAAGCGATCAGACTGTTATATTCTTGCTCATTTCGCGGAGTGAACGGGAATCGCGAAGATCGGAGGGTGTCGTGTGAAAGAGGAGGCGGAAAGCGCGGGTGAAGTGGCTGTGATTGGCAAAACCTAGCTTCAGGGCCAGGCAACTGAGGTCGGTCTCGCCGCCCAGCACGTGCTCGAGGGCGACGCGCAGGCGCAGGTTGTTACGGTGGCGGTTGATGGTCGTGCCCACCTGGCGCCGAAAGACGCGGCAAAGATGGTAGGGCGAAACATATAGCTCGGCGGCGATTTCAGGCAGCGTGAGCGACTCCTGAAAGCGTGTGGCCAATAGTGACTGAACGTCGCGGGCGAGCGCGCCGTGAGCCGGCTGCCCTAACGACTGCATCTCCAGTTGCGCCATCCCTCGGCGCGGCTGGGGAAAAATCCTGTTCAAAATACGTTCGAGGACCAGAATCATCGACTCTTGAATGAACAGCTTATCCGGGCTGG
>JAICPS010000388.1 GCA_025929715.1 Anaerolineae bacterium
ATATTGTCCCAGATACCAGAACGTTTCGCCATCAGGCGCGATGGTCATCTCTGTGTAGTCGCCCCAGCGGTGGGGTGAGCCGTCAAAGGCAGTGTAGGAAATCTCGCCCGCCTTAAGCTGCGCTTCAGTCTGAAGCGTGCCCGCCGGGTCGCTGCTCTGTCGTCCGGTGTACCACACCGCGGGGTACATGGACCTGCTGGATTTTGTATAGCCTACGGCCATATCGCCGCAATGGTTTACTGCTAGATCGCCGAAGAAGCGGTAGTCGTCGATGCTGGCATATACTCCGGCGTCGACGATCGTCGCCGAAGCGAGATTGATCTGTACCCAGCGGATACAATCGACCGTGCGGCTGCCCGGGTTACAGGCAATCGTTTGCACGCTCCAACCATAGCCATTGCGGTACTCGAAATCCTGTGGACGGAAGTCGTTAGCCTGTAATCTAGCGCTGCTTCCGCTTTGGACCACGTTGACAGGGAGACCGGCGCCTACACCCGTGTAATTCACCAGGTCCACCGTATTTTCCATAGTCAGGTCGTTCGCGCCGAAAGGATCGTTCCACGACCAGACGCTATAAGTTGCGCCGTTGTAATCGGTTTCCGTGAAGAAATAGTGCGGTCCGCTGGCCGGCCAGCTTCCCTGGTTGTACCCGTGTAGGTTCAGTGGCTGTGGCGTGTCTTCGCTGACCGGCAGCCCCAGCGAGACGAAACTCGCGGACTGCCCGTTGTACATCGCTTGCTTGTCGAATGCCCATACGCGGCTCTCACTAAACGAGCAGCTAAACACACCGCAGTTAAATATATTGGCGCCCATGTAGATGGCGTCGCGCCCCACGCCGGCATGGGGATAGTCGAAGAAGTTGCTGCCAGTAGGGAAGAAGTATAGGTTCCAGGCCCCCAGAGGATCGCCGGTTTGCGACACGGCGGCGCAGTAGCCGACGCCGTCGGCGTCGATGCCCAGCATAAAGCGGTCGGCCTCCTCGTCGTAGAGGACGTTCGGATCGAAGACGCCGGTACAGTTGGAGTTTGACGACATAAAGCTGGCAAAGGTAGTCGGCGCCTTCAGAGTATTGCCGTTCTTGTCATAGATTTCAAAAGCGACGTTGACCACGGCGATGACGTGATTTGGCCCAACGGCGAGTTCGGGGTCGGGAGGAACGTTGCCTCCACCACCACAGCACTCCGTATAATCGAGGCTGTCAAAAGCGACGCCGGCGGCCGGCGCTGCCGAGCTAGGTAGCAGATTACTGCCGGCGATCTGCACGTTACTGCTAGGCTCTAACTTCAGTGACTCTGCCCGAAGGGCGGCCATTTCCGCTTCCGGCAACCGCCCCTCGTTTTCGTCCAGATCGATTTCTCCGCGCTGCCAGCGGTCGAACTGGTTATCAGGATCAAAAACACCTGCGGGTATGTCCCGCAGGTGCACTACAACTGGCTGCACTGCGCCCGCGCCCGGGCCGCCCGGCGGTTGCGCCGCCCGGCGGACGCCGTTTACAGGCGAGTATGCAGCAAGCGCCCGCTCATGTGCCACGCCTTCGGGTGCCGGTTGCGCTGTACGACTAAACAGCCACAAGCCGGTAAGCACGACGGCGCCCAGAACGGTCATTCGGGCAAAATGTGAAGAAAACACGGTTAATCCCTCCTGAATGAATAGGCTTCGATGATAAATATTTGGTTCACCCCGTGGGCAACGTCGTAGGCTTCCCCAGGCAACGAATCTGGCTTATAGCGACTGGAAAATATTCTCGATGTTAGCAGCGGGACGAACAATACTGGCTACTGAATTATCATAACACAGAATGATTGTGTCAACAATGCCACCAAACTGCCACCAACGAAACGAACCGTCCAAGGTGACCGGCACTTCCAAAGTGCCGGTCACCTGAAGCAGAATACAGATGTCTGCATGTCCTAGGTAACGCCAGCGGGCTCTAAACGGTCCTCTTCCTCGTGATAGCGTTCAAAAGTGTGCTCCAGCCGCTCGCGTAGGTCGCCCGGTGGCTCTGCCAGCACCGTGTTTTCAGAGAACCCCGTAAAGGCTCGGATCCAGGCCACGGTGTCCTGAGCAGATGCACCGGCCTCTGAAACCAGCCGGCTCATGGCTGCCGCTTCCTCCTCCGGCAGCCGCCCTTCAATCCAATCCAAGAGCCGCTCAAACGTCATTAATCGATTCTCACTCATCTTTGTAATCCTCAATCTCCAATCTCTAATTTCACTATACCTATGCGCCCAGCCCGACGAAAAATACACCAATCGCAAAACTCGTCGGAAATTCGCTAAAGCGCCTCATCCAGTAACGCCCGCAGCCGCTCGAGACAACGCGCGCGAATCGGCCCCACGCTGCCCTCGGCTATCCCAAACTGCCTGGCGATTTCGGCGTAGGACGGCGATTGCGGCGAGAAATAGAGGGCCACAAGAAGCTGGCGACAACGTTCGTCCAGTCCGCGCAGCCCTTGCTCCAGCCACTCCACCTGCTCGCCCTGGTTCAGCCGGCGCGTGGTCGCGTGTGAAGGAATGGCGTACATCGCTTCACTTATGTCTGCACCGGCCCCCACCTCTTCCCGTCGCCGTTGCTCCAGTAGCCGCCAGCTATGGCGGCGCGCGACGGTTGCCAGCCATGCCGTCAGATTGCTGTCGTCGTCTAACTCTTTCATGCTTTGTAGAAAGATAGTGAACGTCAGTTGCGCGATGTCGGCGGCATCCGCCACTGTCAGGCCATAGTTTAGCGGAATCGAATAGACTAGCCGCTCGTAGTTGTCAAGCAGTTGCCGCCATGCATCCGCATCCCCCCGGCGGCAGCCCGCCAACAGCTCGAAATCTGTCTCGTACATACTGGCAAAGTATGTCGGCGAACCACGTGCAATGCAAAACGCAGTCCACCATTTGTAGTGGCTTTCGCGAAACGCTTCTACCGCCGTCTGCCGTCCGCCGTCCCTATCGGCTCTACTCGCCCACAATGCTATAATCGCTCCATGGACCCCATCTACATCTTTGGCCACCAGAACCCGGACACGGACACGATCTGCTCGGCGATTGCCTACGCTCATCTCAAGAATCAATGCAGCGAAGGCCGCGAGCGGTACGTCGCCGCACGCCTGGGCGAGCTCAATGGCGAGACCCGTTTCGTGCTGGAGACCGTGGGCGTGGCGTCTCCCGAATTCTTACCTCACGTCTATGTGCGTGTGCAGGATGTGATGACTCGCCGGCCAATCGTGGGACACAGCAGCGATACCATCCACGAGATTGGCGCCCGCATCCGGCAGCGCCAGGTACACGCCATACCCATCGTCGACGATTCGGGGCGCGCCCTGGGAGTTGTCACCGAGAGCCACCTGGCGCGCAGCTATTTGCGTGAATTACAGATGCAGAATCTACACGGCGCCGGAACCCTTCTAAGCAACGTTGCCGAGACGTTGCAGGCAAGCGTCATCACCGGCGATCCCACGTCGCAGATACGGGGCCGGGTACTGATCGGCGCCATGAGCCCTGAGTCAATGGTCGAGTACATTGCTCCCGGAGATCTGGTCATCCTAGGCAATCGCGAGCACGCGCAACGGGAGGCCCTATCGCGCGATATCTGCTGCCTGATCATTACCGGTGGCTTCATGCCCTCTCAGCCCGTGCAGCAGATGGCGCAAGAGCGGAGCACAGCCGTCCTGGTGACGCCGCATGATACCTTTGCCACAGCCCGCCTCATTAATCTCAGCGTTCCCGCGCTTACTTTGATGGAACGCGACGTACTCACCTCGCGACCGGAAACGCTCACCCAGGAGATTATCCAGGACCTCCTCGAATCGCGCCTGGGAATCTTACTCGTGGTCAATAGTGGTGGTCAGCTCGCCGGCGTGGTTACCAAGAGCGATATTGTTCGCAGGCGCCCGCGCCGCGTCATTCTGGTGGACCATTCGGAAGAAAGCCAGTCTGCGGAAGGCATCGACGAGGCGGAAATTCTCGAAATTCTGGATCACCACCGCCTGGGCGGGCTGGAAACCTCGGGCCCAATTCTGGCCATGATCGCGCCTGTTGGCTGCACGGCAACGCTGGTGCTCCGCCGCTACAGAGAGATGAACGTCGATCCACCACAGGCGATGGCGGGACTCATGCTGGCGGCAATTCTATCCGACACAATCCTCCTCAAGTCGCCAACCACGACGGATGAGGATCGCGCGGCGGTCGCGTATCTGGCCCGCCTGTGGGGCGAGGACGCCATGACCTTCGGCGTGCGCATGTACAACGCCAAGTTCGACGTGGCCTCACAATCTCCCCAAGAAATCATTACCGCCGACGTCAAAACCTTCAATTTCACAGAAGGCGACGTTGCCGTCGCCCAGGTCGAGGTCGGCGACAAGACTGCAATGCTGCAGCGGAAGGAAGAGCTGTTGCAGGCGATGCGCGATTACAGCAACGCCCGCAGCCTGATATTGATGGTGCTGCTGGTAACCGACATCCAGCGCGAAGGCAGCGAGCTGCTCGCCGTGGGGCGCACGCGCGCAGTGGAACGCGCCTTTGATCGCAAGCTGCAGGATGGTTCGCTTTACCTGCCCGGCGTGCTTTCCCGAAAGAAGCAGGTGATTCCCCTGATAGCCGAAAGACTATAATTGGTTAATGCTGTGGCCGGTCTTCGACCGCGCCACCGGCGGACGCGGACACGGTCGAAGACCGGCCATAGCGAATCCTAGAAAAGGAAACAGAGATGCTCATCGTCGATGCCCACCTTGATCTGGCCTACAGCGCCATCCGCTTCAACCGCGATCTAACCCG
>JAICPS010000226.1 GCA_025929715.1 Anaerolineae bacterium
AAATGTCTGGAAAAGTACTTCCAATCTGTCGGGCTCGAAGAGGCAGGCATAGAGAATCAATTCACCGCCGATCGGCGTCGGCGTCACCTCGACGACCTCTTCGACCGTCTCCTCGACAATCCGCGTCACCTCGACCTCCACGGCTTCCCCTTCCACGACGCGGGTCACTTCCACTTCTACCGGCTCCGCCTCCCGCTCGATGATCCTGGTCACCTCAATCGTCTGCGGCGCGCAGGCGGCAATGAGAAGATTCAAGACTACAAATACGACAATGGACAGCAGAATCTTACGTAACATCTTTTCCTCCTAACACCTTGGTAAAGTTGGCGGCTCTCGCCTGGATCAGGTTGCAGGCTGCGGCGGCAGGAACCATCATGGATCGACAATCTGGCTGTCGCGTGGAGGACTGGCCCCTTCACGTGGGTATGAGTATATCATAAATGGGAAAGGTAGTTAAAAGAGCATCTCGGGGGATTAGCGATTGGCGGGTCTTACAATACTTTCTGAACTCGCAGGAATTTGCGGCAATCTTCACAATATTGACAGAGCAACTGGTGGAAGATATTGTCCATTCGAATTACCATGTTGACGCCGCATGCAGTCGCGAATTGACGGAACATCTGATAATCCGATGAGGGCTCAGGAGATCGTGACCTCCATCGAGGAGGGCTACGTCTTCACCATATTATCTTCGGACAAGGAGGTGAGAATAACAGAAGAAGGGTTGATAGATCCCGTGACGCCGCAAGAACAGAATTCAGAAGGAGGTTGAAATATGCTGGAGATTCGAAAGGTCCTGGTGCTCCTGATCATTGTGCTGCTGGCCGTCGCCGGCTGCAGTCCCGCCGAGCCGGATACCGAGGCCGACACAACAGATACAGAAACGGAAGTAGAAACTGAAACGACGGACGAGGAGGGGGAGGGTACAGAACCTGAGACCGAAGCGGGAGCCGAACCGGCTGCGGGAGCAGATCGCGGGGACATTCGCATCGTCGTCGTGAGTCACGGCCAGGCGTCCGATCCTTTCTGGTCCGTCGTGAAAAATGGCGTGGATCAGGCAGCCGCGGATATGGGAATAACCGTAGAATATCAGGCCCCTCAAACGTTCGACATGGTCGCAATGTCGCAATTGATCGACGCCGCAGTCGCCTCGCAGCCGGACGGGCTGGTGGTATCAATTCCCGACCCCGACGCGTTGAGGGACTCGATCACGGCAGCAGTGGATGCCGGTATTCCAGTCATCTCGATGAACTCGGGCAGTGATGTGGCCGAGGAGCTGGGCGTGATGGTACACGTCGGACAGACAGAGTATGAGGCGGGCTTTGGCGGCGGCCAACGCATGGCTTCCGCCGGCGTGACCAACGCTCTCTGCGTCAATCAGGAAGTGGGCAACGTGGCCCTCGACCTGCGCTGCCAGGGCTTCACGGACGCCATGACGGAGGCAGGGGCCACCGTCGAAGTGCTGGCCGTCGACCTGGCCGATCCCACGGAATCGCAGCAACGCGTCGTCGCGGCGCTCACGGCCAATCCCGACGTCAATGGCATCCTCACGCTCGGTCCCACGGGCGCCGCACCGGCCCTCGCCGCTTTGCAGGACGAAGGGTTGCTGGGCCAGATTCAACTGGCAACTTTCGACCTGTCTCCAGAGGTGCTGGCGGCGATCCGTGATGGCGACATGCTCTTTGCCATCGACCAGCAACAGTACATACAGGGCTATCTGCCCATCGTGCTCTTGACCCTGTTCAGCACCAACCTCAACACCATCGCCAACAGCGTCTTGATGACCGGCCCTGGCTTCGTGACACAGGAGAATGCGGCCCAGGTGATCGACCTCAGCGCCGCCGGTACGCGGTAAGAGATTGCTTAGCGGAGATCAGAGATTGGAACTCCGGCCGGACAATTAATGACGCCGCCTATCAATTAGAGCCGCCAATCTCTGATCGCCCTCCCCGGTTCTTGGTCCTTGGAGGAGGTACAACATGACAACAACGACAACACCTGTCGAGAAGGGTGATGAACGAGTTGTGGCAACCGGCGCCATCCGGCGCGCTCTCGTGCGCCCGGAGCTAGGAGCAGCCGCCGGGGCGATTCTCGTCTGGCTCATTTTTGCACTTGTCGCCCCCACAGGGTTTCTTAGTCTGCGAGGCACGGCCAGTTATCTGGAAGTCTCGGCCCAGCTAGGAATCCTCGCCGTTGCGGTGGCATTACTGATGATAGGGGGAGAGTTTGACCTTTCCATCGGCTCTGTGATTGGCTTTGCCGGCGTCACGATGGCTATTCTCAGTGCGGAAACCAGCATCCCCCTCTATATAAGCGCTCTGATGGCGCTCGCCATATCTCTGTTAATCGGGTTCGTCAATGGCTATATGGTGATTCGCACGCGGTTACCTTCCTTCATCATCACGCTCGGCAGCCTCTTCATCATTCGCGGCCTGACCATCGCGCTGACCAGGCTGATTACCGGGCGCACGCAGGTCGGCGGGCTTGGCGAGCTGCCCGGATACGGTCTCATGAACGCCCTCTTTGACACGGCCATCCCCATTGCGGGGGTGGGTTTCCCCATTTCCATTTTTTGGTGGCTTCTCGTAGCGGCATTAGCAACCTGGGTCTTGCTGCGTACGCAAATCGGGAACTGGATTTTCGGGGTAGGCGGATCGGCCGAGGCCGCTCGAAACGTTGGAGTTCCGGTGGACCGGCTCAAAATCGGGCTCTTCATGACGACGGCCTTTGCCGCCTGGTTGGTAGCGATTATCACCGTGATAGTTACCGGGTCGGCAGACACACTACGCGGCCAGGGGCAAGAGTTTCTGGCCATAATCGCCGTTGTCATCGGGGGCACGCTCCTGACCGGTGGCTACGGCTCAGCCATTGGCGCAGTGCTCGGGGCGCTAATCTTTGGGATGGTCCGACAGGGTCTGGTCTTCGCCCGCGTAGACGCCGACTGGTTTCAGGTTTTCATGGGTGGCATGCTGATTGTGGCCGTATTAGTGAACAATTACATACGGAAACGAGCGGAGGCAGCAAAGGAATGATGGCTAGAACACCCGTTATCGAAGTAAGAAATATTTCAAAGTACTTTGGCAGTGTCATTGCGCTCAATGGCGTTTCCATGGATCTCTATCCCGGCGAGGTAATGTGTCTCCTGGGGGATAACGGCGCCGGCAAGTCGACGCTAATTAAAATACTTTCAGGAGTACACAAACCCGGTGAAGGTGAATATTTCGTAGACGGGCAACAGGCCGACTTCCACTCACCGCGTGATGCCCTGGATCGTGGCATTGCCACGGTGTATCAGGATCTGGCGATGATCCCGCTTATGAGCGTTTCCCGGAACTTTTTTCTCGGCTCCGAACCCACCACCGGCTGGGGCCCGTTTAGGCGTCTCAATATTGCCTTTGCCGACGAGGTCGCGCGAGCGGAGCTGGCCAAAATGGGTATCGATATCCGTGATCCTTCACAACCGGTTGGCACACTCTCGGGGGGCGAGCGGCAGTCCGTGGCCATTGCGCGCGCCGTCTACTTTGGCGCGCGAGTGCTCATCCTGGACGAACCGACGGCAGCGCTGGGGGTCAAGCAGGCGGGCACCGTATTGCGCTACATCGCGCAGTCGCGCGCGCGCGGCATTGCCGTCATCTTTATTACACACAACCCGCACCACGCCTACGCAGTCGGAGATCGCTTTACGATCCTTAAACGTGGCCGGACCTTTGGCACGTTCACCAAAGATGAATTGGGGCGCGAGGAAATGGTGCGCATGATGTCAGGCGCCGATGAGCTGGATGCGATGCGCCATGAGCTGGAGGAGTTTGCGCGTGAAGATAAAGCAATGCACGAGGAGAAGGCGAGTGTAATGGATCAACAGCTCGCCGATTCGTTATAGTCTACAAAGCGCACCCGGCAACCGCAGAATATGCTCTTCTATGATTGAAAAGCGGCCGGAAGGAGGCGTCCCATCATGAACACATCTCCCCTACTAGTAAGGCCCTCGGCCAGCGCTGAGGCATACGTCGAGGTCACGGCCGCCAGTGCCGGGTGGGAGCGGTTGAATTTTGCTGCGCGGCGGCTTGATAAGGGCGCTTCGTGGACGCACAGCACGCAAGACTCGGAATTTGCGCTGGTGATACTGGGCGGAACCTGCACGGTCGAATCGTCGCACGGCCAATGGCGGCAGATCGGCCGCCGTCCCCACGTCTTCGGCGGGATGCCTTACACGCTCTACCTGCCGCCGCAGACAGAGTTCCGCCTGACGGCCGAGAGCGACCTGCTGGACGTGGCCTATGGCTGGTGCGCGAGCGACGAACAGCATCCCGCCCGGCTGGTGCCGCCACAGGAGGTCTCGGTGGAGATCCGCGGCGGGGGCAACGCCACGCGGCAAATTAACAACATGATTCCGCCTGGTTTTGACTGCGACCGCCTGGTCGCCGTGGAGGTGTTTACCCCGTCCGGCAACTGGAGCTCTTACCCGCCGCACAAGCACGACGAGCATCGCGTGGACGGCGACGGAAATCTGCTGGAAGCAGACCTGGAAGAAACTTACTTCTATAAAATCGACAAACCCGCCGGCTACGCCCTACAGCGTGTCTACACGGGCGATGGGCGACTGGACGAGCTGGTTATCGCCCGCAACGACGACGTCGTTCTTGTGCCCGAGGGCTACCATCCGGTCGTCTCCGCGCACGGCTACACGACCTACTATCTGAATTTTCTGGCGGGTTCGGCGCAGTCGCTGGCCAACGCCGACGATCCGCAATATGCCTGGATAAAAGAAAGCTGGAGTGAGAAAGACCCCCGGCTCCCAATTGTTTCTTTGGATATGGAAAATCAAAGTTGATGAGCGATCCCCAGACCGGAGTCCGCTATGACCTGCTTACTATCGGGCGCTCTTCGATGGACCTTTACGCCAACGACGTGGGCGCGCCTTTCGTGGAGATCAAAAGTTTCGCCGCCTACGTGGGCGGCTCGCCGACGAACATCGCCGTCGGCGCGCAGCGGCTAGGGCTGCGAACGGCGCTGCTCACGGCCGTTGGCGAAGATCCGGTGGGCGACTTCATCCTCCATTTTTTGGAAATTGAGGGTCTGGAGACAAAATATATTCCCAGGAAAGCCGGCCGGCGCACCAGTGTCGCACTCCTGGGCATCGAACCGCCCGACAAATTTCCGCTGATCATGTACCGTGACAACCCCGCCGACATTTACCTGACCATCGACGACGTTCAAAACGCGCCCATTGTCAGCACGCGCATCCTGGAGGTCTCGGGCACGGCGTTCAGCCGGGAACCAAGCCGCAGCGCGACCTTTTTTGCGGTGGAGCAGGCGCGCACGGCCGGCAGCCAGATCATCCTCGACCTCGACTTTCGCGCGGACCAGTGGCACGACGCGCGCGCTTTTGGTCTCGTCCTGCGCAGCGTCCTGCCCATGGTCGACGTGGCGATCGGCACCGAGGAGGAAGTTAACGCGGCGACGCTGACGGATCCGGACCAGGTGCGCATTACGCACTCGCAAATCACGGCGCCGGAGGTGAGGGGCGATCTGCATGACAACGTGCGCCGCCTTTTGCGGCTGGGTCCGCAGGCGCTAGTGGTGAAGCGCGGGCCGCGCGGGGCCTCTGTTTTCTTGCCGGACGGCGAGGTGATCGACGCGCCCGGTTTCCCGGTCGAGATTTACAACGTGCTCGGCGCGGGCGACGCCTTTGCCAGCGGCTTCATCTATGGCCTAGCCCACGGCTGGGACTGGTACCGCGCCGCCCGTATGGGCAACGCCTGCGGCGCCATCGTCGTCACCCGCCACGGCTGCGCGAATTTTATGGGGTATGAGGATGAGGTGCTGGACTTTATCGCCTCGCGAGGTGGATTTTAGAGATCTACCGCAGAGAGCGCGGAGAGCGCAGAGAAAATTGCTTGTTTCAAAAGAGAAATCCTCCGCGCCATCTGCGTCCTCCGCGGTAATTAGAAGAGGTAAGTAATGAACATGATGCGCTTAACCATGGCCCAGGCGATTATTCAGTTCCTGAAAAACCAGTACGTCGAACGGGATGGAGAGGAGCATGCCTTTTTTGCGGGCTGTTTTGGCATTTTCGGGCACGGCAACGTGGCCGGTATTGGAGAGGCGCTGCAGGAGGCGCCTGATTTTCGGTATTATCAGGCGCGCAACGAGCAGGCGATGGTGCACGCGGCCGCGGCATATGCCAAGATGAAGAATCGGCTAGCCACGTTCGCCTGCACCAGCTCCATCGGACCCGGCGCGACAAACATGGTCACCGGCGCGGCGGGCGCGACGATCAACCGCCTGCCGGTGCTCCTGCTGCCCGGCGACATTTTCGCGCGCCGCGACGTGGCGCCGGTACTGCAGCAGTTGGAACTGCCCACGTCGCAAGACGTCTCGGTCAACGACTGTTTCAAACCGGTCTCGCGCTATTGGGACCGCATCAACCGGCCCGAGCAGATCATCAGCGCGCTTCCCGAAACGATGCGTGTGCTCACCTCGCAGGCGGAAACGGGCGCCGTGACCCTGTCCCTGCCGCAGGACGTGCAGGCAGAGGCGTTTGACTATCCATCCGAGCTGTTTGAGCAACGCGTGTGGCGCATTGGCCGCCCGCGCCCCGATCGCGCCCTGCTGTTACAAGCCGCCGCCTGGATCCGCGCCAGCGCGCAGCCCCTGATCATCGCCGGGGGCGGCGTCATCTATAGCGAAGCGACCGAGGCGCTGGCGGCTTTCGCCGAAAAGACGGGCATTCCGGTCGCCGAGACGCAGGCTGGCAAAGGCGCGCTGCCTTACGACCATCCCCTGTCCCTGGGCGCGATTGGCGTCACCGGCACGCCGGGCGCGAACATTATGGCCCGCGAAGCCGACCTGATCATAGGAATCGGCACGCGCTACAGTGACTTCACGACGGCCTCGAACACCGCCTTTCAGAATCCAGACGTCGAGTTCGTCAACGTCAATGTGGCCGAATTTGATGCCCACAAGCGCGCGGCCCTGCCACTGGTCGGCGATGCGCGCGTAACGCTGCGGGAGCTGACCGAAGCGGTCTCGGATTACGACACCGGCGATGACTACCGCGCCCGGGCATTGCAGTTCAATCGCGAGTGGGATGAGGAAGTGAGCCGCCTCTACGGCCTGGAGCACGGGCCGCCTATCAGCCAGGGCGAAGTGATCGGCGCCGTAAACAGGGCGGCGCGGGCGCAAGACGTGGTCCTCTGTGCAGCGGGCAGCCTGCCCGGCGACCTGCACAAGTTGTGGCGCGCTCGCGATCCAAAAGGGTATCATCTGGAATACGGCTACTCGTGCATGGGTTACGAAATTGCCG
>JAICPS010000621.1 GCA_025929715.1 Anaerolineae bacterium
CCCGCGCTGGACGAACTCGGCTTGGTCTCGGCCATCCACGAACACGCCGCGCCCTATAACCAGGTCGACGGGTTGCACATTTCTATCGAGGTTCCTGAGCTCTTACCGCCCTTGTCGGCCGCCGTGGAGGTTGCCGCGTACCGCATCGCGCTGGAGGCGCTGACCAACGTCGTCCGGCACGCGCACGCCGGGTCCTGTCACATTCGCCTGGACATCGCCGATGCACAGGCACTGTGCCTGGACATCAGCGATGATGGCGATGGGCTGCCCGCGGGCTTCCATGCCGGCGTTGGTCTTAGGGCGATGTACGAGCGCGCCACCGAACTGGGTGGCGAAATCCGAGTCGAATCGCGACTGCCGCACGGCACGCGCGTGTGGGCCCGGCTACCCCTGGTCAGAGTGTGAAGCATGGAACCGATCCGCGTGCTGATCGCCGACGACCACCCCTTCTATCGTGAAGGGGTGCGAACGATGCTGAGTGTGGCGTCGGAAATCGATATTGTCGGCGAAGCTGCCCGCGGGGATGAAGCAATCGCCCAGGCGGTAGCGCTTCAGCCCGACGTGATCCTCATGGATCTCAAGATGCCAGGCATCAACGGTATTGAGGCTACCCGCCGAATTCTACACTCCAGCCCGCATATCGGGGTGCTGGTCCTGACCATGTTCGATGCCGACGAGTCGGTCTTTGCTGCCATGCGCGCGGGCGCGCGCGGATATTTGCTGAAAGATGTGGATCAGGAGGAGGTGGTCCGGGCAATCAAAGCGGTCAGCCGGGGCGAAGCAATCTTCAGTCCGGCGATTGCCCGGCGCTTGATCCACTACTTCGCCGCGCTCCGGCCCGTGGCAGCAGACTTGGCTTTTCCCGAACTCACCGACCGTGAGCGCGAGATCCTCCAGATGATCGCCCAGGGTCACAGCAATGCGGAGATCGCCGAGCGCCTACTGCTCCGCCCGAAAACGGTGCAGAACCATGTCTCGAATATTTTCAGCAAGCTTCAGGTCGCTGACCGGGCCCAGGCTATTGTCCGCGCGCGAGAAGCAGGCTTGGGACTCGAGCGGAATAGCGACTACCCCGAGGCTAAATAAGAATTTGTACCAACCTGAGAACCCCGCACTACCAGTCCGCAAGAGTAAGTTTTACGATCGCGCACAGCAAATCCCAGTCACCGGCCAGGGGCTGAGCTTAGATGCCCTTGAGTCAATAGTTCATAATACGCCCTAGTCGCGTGCGAAATCGCCCCACCAGTACAGCAGATAGCTCCACAAAAGGCGGGCGCCGGGAGGTTTGCCTCTCGCCAGCCACGGCGCCGGCACTCAGCCACAATCTGCCAGGCATATAGCGTCACCATAAGGCAGGGCTTTCTTCCTCAACATCATCCAGGGCGAAGAGTTCGCGGCGGTAATCGTCGGCAAGGCATAATCGACGACCTCCTGATAGAGTGTGCGGAAAGTGTGACGACCGTGGGTGGTGACGGGCAAAGCTTCATCGAGGAGATCACAGGCAGTAAACGCCATACGCCAAGGCCTCTCGTCCGCGCAGGCGGTCAGACAGATAGTCGATGATGCGCCGCTCGTGTTTGGCTGTGAAACCGGGCGGCAAATGAATCTCTATCAAGGCCATGCCTCAGTTCAAAACCCGCAAAGTCTTATCTGGCATCTACTGCCGGATCTTTGCTCACTACGTTCCTGGCGGCACGCCGGCCTACCTGCTTTTGCAAGTGCCAGATCCGTTCACGGTCAACTTGTTCATAGATCCAGAATGGCAGAAACTACCAGGAGCGCCGCTGCCGCGCAGCTTCGAAGAGGATGATCGCCGAGGCCATGGCCGCGTTGAGCGATTCGGTGTTGGCGTGCATGGGAATATGGACGGTGTCGTAGGCCAGGTCGACGGCCTGCGAGCCGGCGCCTTGCGCTTCGCTGCCGACGATGAGCGTGGAGGGGCGGCGCCAGTTGACGTCGGTGTATGGGGTGTTACCTGCAGCGGCGGCGAGCCAGGCCAGCGTATCCGATGCCAAGCGCCGGACCTCGTCCCAGGTTACGCTGTGGATGGGTAGGCGAAGCTGCGCGCCCATCGCGCCGCGGACGACCTTAGGATTGTAGGCATCGACGGTACCTGGAGCCAACAAGACGCCATCCACCCCCGCCGCGCCGGCCGTGCGCAGGATTGTTCCCAGGTTTCCGGGCGTCTGTACGCCGTCGAGAACCAGCAGGAAGGTAGGGTTGGTAGGCAAGGAGCGCGGGCGCATGGGCAACACTGCGAGAACCCCCTGGGGAGTGTTAACGTCGCTCATAGAAGCCATCACCTCCTCGCTTACCGCTATCGGCGGCTCCTTAAAGCGCGTTAACAGCCTCTCGTTTTCCGCCGTGGCGAGCCACTCTTCAGCATAGAAGACCGCGGCCTCGCCGGGGAAAGCGCCGGCCGCTTCTTGCAACCAGCGCGTGCCCTCGACGACGAAAGCCTGTTCCCGCTCGCGATAGCGGCGATCTTGCTGCAAGCGGCGAACGTGTTTCACTTTGCTGTTGGCAGTGCTCGTGATCATGATACCCGTGGTTTGCGCTAAATGAGCGGTTGTCTGCGGTCCGCGATCGGCCGTCTACTATTGTATTGTACCGCCGGCAAAAGCGTTGAACACGGCCACGCTCATTTGACACGCAGGTCCCTTTCTTTACAATACAGGCCAACGCCATGGCCGATTCTGCCACCCCATCCGCCCCG
>JAICPS010000067.1 GCA_025929715.1 Anaerolineae bacterium
ACGCTTTCGAATGCCGCTGCAGGTAGATTGTGTTCGCCCGCCGTGCCATCTACAAAGTGTAAGTCGCTGATGACAATGAGCATCGGCCCCTCCTCATGACCTTTTCATTCCTTCCCTTGGCGGGTAATGTTGACACAAAGAGGCGCTTGGCGCAAGGCGGTCGAAACTTTTCCGGAAACTGGCTTCCCTGCGGACGCTTGAGTTTCCGGGAAATTTCTCTATCATCAACGCTATGTATTGGCGACGATGGTTTGTGGCTCTAAAAGTGCTGCTTCTGTTTTTCATCTTTATTCTCGTCACGGCGCCTGAGTGGCCGGCATTCCAGGATGAAAACCACCGTCTCGACAGCCTGATTGGACTGCGACAGTTTGACTTTTTGCGCTGGGGAGTACAGGCGCTGGCGACGAAAGTCGAGGCGGAGGCAGGCGGCGGGCACCATTATCTGGAGGCGCAAACGCGCCGCGACACTGTTTTGAGCTACCTGGAGTGGGTGGGCCAGGTGCAGACAATGCAGGGGGAGATCAACGTCGTGTATGCAGATGCGCTGATAGTAGATCCGGACTTCAGCTCGCGAGACTTGCAAGAACAATTGAAGGTGGCGCGAGTGGAAATGGAGCGGCTGCAACCGCTGGCAGAGGCGGTAATACAGGAGCAGGTGGCAGCCGTGCTGGCGGAGGAAGGGTTTGGCCTCGCCAATGCGGTATTGCCTCCCATTGCTATGCACATGACGCCGTTGCCACAGGTTTTGATCGTCTCCCCGCGGGGTGAGATCCGGCAGATCTATAACGTGCCGCTCTCGCCGGGCGTGACGGTTCCAGAGCAAGAACTGCTGGAGGAGCAGATTTATGAGGAGCTAGATCGCTCGGCGCTGGTGGCCCCTATTGGTGGATTGGGATTTTATCCGGCGATGATCATCGAGACGAGCAACGTCAATTTTCTTGCCGACACTGTGGCGCATGAGTGGGCGCATCATTGGCTGACGTTTTATCCGCTGGGCATCCGCTACTTTGCCAGTCCGGAATTGCGCACGATCAACGAAACGGTGGCGTCGATTGTCGGCCGGGAGGTGGGCGCGAGGGTCATCGAGCGTTTCTATCCTGAATTTGTGCCTCCGCCTGCGCCGAGCACGTCCGCGGTCGCGGCGGCGAGTACGCCGATAGACGAGCCGCCTGAGCCGGACGAGGGGACCCCTGTGGCATTTGATTTTCGGGCGGAAATGGCGGCGACGCGGGTGGAGGTGGATCGGTTGTTGGCCGCGGGACAGGTGGCCGAGGCGGAGGCGTATATGGAGGAGCGAAGGCAGATGTTTGTGGCCAATGGCTATCCGATTCGCAAGCTGAACCAGGCTTATTTCGCTTTTTATGGCGCGTATGCGGATACGCCGGGGGCGTCGGGGGATGATCCGGTGGGACCGGCGGTGTTGGCGCTACGAGAGCAGAGTTCGTCGCTGGTGGATTTTATGCGCACAGTGGGACGAGTAAGTAGTTTCGAGGAATTACAACAATTGGTTGGTGGATAAGAGGAAGGGCGGGTGACACAGAGATTCACGGAGCTTTGCACTGAGATCCACTGAAATGTGCACGGACAAGACGGACAAGATTGAAGGGTAGACCGTTATAGCCGAGTGTTAGCGTCGTGGGTCAGGTCGCGGAGGAGCGGTTCGAGGCGCTGGGCCACGTCGCGGAATTGGTCGCCGGGGGGTAGAGCGAGGTAGGTTTGGAGGTCGGCGAGCGCTTCTTCGTATTTGCCGATTTGCTGATAGACAAGGGCGCGGTTTAAGAGGGCTGGCGCGTAGGTTGAATCTTGCTGGAGCAGCGCGTCGAAGTCGGCGAGGGCCTCTTCGACGCGCTCCATTTCGCGCCAGAGGATCACGGCGCGGGCGAAGCGCGCCTGGTGCATAGCCGGGTTCAGGTTGTAGGCGCGGGTGAAATAGTGAACGGCTCGCTCGTGCTCATGGGGAATGTTGTTGAGGTTGCCAAAGTAACGGTGCAGCCCGCCCCAGGTGTAGAGGAGATAGGCTTTGAAGACACGCCACATTTTTGGAATGCTCGCTGTAGGGGCGAGGCAGGTCGGAGCGGCGGTTGCATCGCGACTCGGACGTTGTTTCCGACCTGCCTCGACCTTACTCAGGCCGCGACTTCTGCCGGCTGGTCTTCTTCTTCTCGCGCGCTGAGCCACTTTTCGGCCTGCATGGCGGCGGCGCAGCCCTGGCCGACAGAGGTGGCTATCTGGCGGTAGTAAGGATCCTGTATTTCTCCAGCGGCGAAGACGCCGGACACGCTGGTGCGCATAAAGTCGTCGGTTATGACGTAACCGTGCTCATCCATCACCAGCTGGCCTTCCAGGAATTTGCTGTTGGGGTAATGGCCGATGTAGATGAAAACGCCGTCGGCGGTAAGAACGTTCTCCGCGCCACTGTTGACGTCCATGGTCTTAACGGTTTGTACAAGGCCGTTGCCTTCAATCTCGGTTACGACGGTATCCCAAATGAACGAAATTTTTTCGTTGGCAAAGGCGCGACGCTGTAGGGTCGGACCGGCGCGCAACTCGTCACGACGATGGATGATGCGCACGGTGTCGGCAAACTTGGTCAAGAAAAGGCCCTCTTCCAGCGCGCTGTCGCCGCCGCCGACGACGACCACGTCCTTGCCGCGGAAGAAGAAGCCGTCACTGGTGGCGCAGTAGCTGACGCCACGACCGATGAAGGCGTCTTCGCCGGGAATGCCTAGACGGCGGGGTGAAGCGCCGGCTGTGATAATCAGGGCGTCGGCCTCGTACTCGTCGCCGTATGTCTTAACATAAAATGGCGAGCCATTCGTCAGGTTTATCTCCTGCACCTCGTCGTACACGTAGCGCGCGCCAAAGTTTTCAGCATGTTTTTGCATCATCTCTACGAGCTCTGGCCCGGTGGTACCTTCGGGAAAACCGGGATAGTTTTCGACTTCACTGGTGATGGCTATTTGGCCGCCAATCTGATTTCCGGTGATGACCAATGGCTGAAGCTGGGCGCGTCCGGCATAAAGCGCGGCGGTTAATCCGGCGGGGCCAGAACCGATAATAATTAGGTTTTCGCGTTGCATTTCTTCTTGATCCTTGCGTTTCTCGCATTAGGCTTTGGAAAGCTGCGGCCGGCCACTGACCGTGCCACCGCCACCAACGGGCACGGGTTGGGTCATATGACCCAAATAGAGATCGGCCCAAGCGTAACGAATCCCGTTCACATTCGTAATCGTCTATTTGATTGTAGCAGCAACAGAGCGTCTGGACAATGTTGGGACGGTAGAGTTGTATAAGAAATGGACGGGAGTGGTTGGGTTTAGCTGCCAGGGTTTTCTGGGTCAGCGGATGTATCCAACGTACCGCGCCTTTTGCAGAAGGCGTTGGCCAAGACGAACGAGGGATTTCATGGGCTCTACGGCGTGGCGGGAACCAGATGGCGGGCCAGGCGCCGGAACTGGCTCGAAAGCTTTTCCTGTCCTTCGGAATAAATCAGCGGTCTATGGCGATTGACGCTCCTTGTGATGTCTTGCAGGTTCAAGTAGAGGATGTCGAGGAGTGGCTTATGCAAGAACGATTCTATCGCCGGACGCGGCATACTCTCTCCCAAACCGTAGTCGATCATCAACAATTGGATTTTCGCGCTGTCGTCTGTGACAGTCTGCAAATAACGTAGCATATGGCGCGCGCCAACGATCGCGACGCGCTCGGGGCGCAAGCAGATGAGCAGCGTGTGGCTCTGCTGGAGGATTGGACGTACAGCGTCGCCGGTATGGCAGCCAAGATCGACCACGATGGTGCGGCCTGTGTCGCGCAGAAGCGTCGCCAGCGCGGCGGATTGCGGCGCGCGCAGGCGAGCCTGATCGGCGTTGGGGCGAGCTTGAGAGGGGAGCACGTGGAGATGTTCTTGAAAGTCGACGAGGTAATCGACCAGGGTTTCATCCAGTGAACCCGCCGGTTGGCCGAGCCAGTCGAGCACGTCGGGACCGGCATTGTGGCCCAAATAAAGTGCGGCGTGCCCCTGTCGCGTATCTAGATCGACGAGCAAGGTATCAATCTCGGCATCAGCGATGGTAGCGGCGAGATTGAGGGCTACGGTGGTGGCGCCGGCCCCACCGCGAGAGCCTAGGACGGAGATAAAGCGCGGGCCGCGAGGCGTGTACACGGCCTTCAGGGGCGGCTCTACATCGCTTGATTCAGCGCGCTCCTGTCGGGCCAACAGGGATTCTATTCGCTGCAACAGCTCGGCAGGACGCGTCGGTTTGCTCAGGTAATCGTCGGCGCCAGCATCGAAGCTGACCTTCTTGTCGGTAGCCTGGCTCTTCGCAGTGAACATGATAATGGGGGTGGAGGCGAGGTCGGGATCCTGGCGAATGGCGCGGCAGACGGCGTTGCCGTCCATGCCTGGCATCATCATGTCCAACAAAATAAGGTCAGGACGCTCTCGCTCGGCCATCTCCAACCCTTCAGGGCCGGAAAAGGCTCCTATCACTTCATAACCATGGCGCTGCAACGCCAACTGGATCAACTGGATGGTGTCGGGGTGGTCGTCGATAGCCAGGATCTTTTGTGACATAACAGCTCCTTTAGACTGGGGGCCAGGGATAGTGCCGGCCGGGGCCGGGCCTGGGAAAGGTATTGTCACGCAACAGCCTGCCTACCCGGCGCCCCATGGCGTCTACTTCGCGTGGGCTAAGCAGTTCGGTGAGCGTGATGGTGATGTCGTTTTCAGCTTCGGCTAACTCCTGCCTAAAAGTGCGCAGGTCGTCGAGTAGTGCGCCAGGAATCGTCTGCCCGGCAAATTCCCAGATGACGCTGCGCAATTTATAGTCGGAGTGAAAGCAGATGCCATGGTCAATCGACCAGAGATGCTCCTGGTCGTCGATGAGCACGTGTCCACCTTTGCGGTCGGCGTTGTTTACCAACAGGTCGAACAATACGATGCGCTGCAACTGGTCCTGATACTGGCCCTCAAAGGTAAAATAGTGACGATCTGGATCGTGTTGTATAAACTGCTGTACCGATCCCCAACCGTGTGGTCCGTCTCGTAATATGGTAGGTGGTACGACACGCCATTGCAGCGTCTCGCTGACCAGGAATGCCGCACGCTCGCGCAGGCAGAGCGTGCCGGGGGCGAAATCCCAGAGCGGGCGCTCGCCCTTGCGCGGTTTGTAAATGACGTCTATTTCGCGTTCTCCCAGGCAGACGCGTCCTAGAAAAGTGTAATTCGAGCCCCAGGAAATCAATCCCTCCATCTCAAGGACGCCCTTTTCTAAGATATTGAGCGTCTGGGCTGTCAACTCATTCATGGCTCCATAAAACAGTTCGCCTAGCCGGCGTGCCCATTTCGTTTGGGACAGAAGTGTCCCTCGGGATCGATGGGCTGACCACAATTGCCGCAAAGGGGCCTGCCTGCCTGCACGACTTCTCCGATGTGCGGAATTAGGGCTTCGACCTGTGAACGCGATATCCAAAAGCTGACGGCGTTGGGATCTTCCACGTCTTCGTCTACCAGCTCGTAGGCGACGAGTACGACGCGATCATCGGCTTCGCTATAGCCCATCTCCATGCGCCCCACGCGAAAAAGGGATTGCACCGGTTCGCGCAGGCGTAAGTCGGTCAGGATCTGCTCTTTGGGTTCGCGCGTCTCGGGCGGATTGCGGCGGGCAAGTTCGCTAAGCAGCGTATCGAAGCTATTGGCCAGGATGGCTGCCTGCTGTTTTTCGATGGTCACCGAGACGGTGTCGGCCCCTTTGCTACCCTGGAGATAAAAGGTGCGCTGGCCGGGCGGGCCGACGGCGTTGACGGTGATGTGCGTCGCGGGGTTTAGTTCAATGTGGCGGGCCATTCTTAAGCGCTACCCTTTCCATTTGCCTGTTGTGGGTCTTTGTTTTCGTTTTCTTCGTCATGTTTCGGCGCTTGTAAGGGACCGTCATCGTTGAGGCGCACGACCCGCACCATGCCGTTTTCCATCAGGGCCAACACGCTGACGGAGGCGGGGGCGATGACGATGCGCTGGAAGAGGTCGATGTGCACGCCTAGATAATGGGCCAAAACCAGTTTGATGAGATCGGCGTGGGAAACAACGGCGATCATTTCTGACTTTTCATGCTGCGTGGCCAGGGTTTCGAGGGCCGTGACGGCGCGCGCCTGTACTTCGCGCAGAGCTTCGCCCTGGGGAAAGCGAAAACGGCTGGGATAATGCTGGACCGCGTACCACGATTTTTCCTTGGAAAGGACCTCGATTTCGGCGCCTTCCCACTCCCCATAGCGTACCTCGCCTACATCTTCCAGGGCCTGGATTTCTAGCTTAAGTGCGTCGCCGATATAACCGGCGGTCTCCATGCAACGCGTTACCGGGCTGCTATAGACGGCTTTGAGTGGCAGATGCGCCAGGCGCTCGGCCAGATCCGTTGCCTGCTGCTTTCCTTTTTCGTTTAAATGTATGTCGGGGAGCCAGCCTGCCAGTCGTTTTTTCTCTACCCACTCGTTCTGGCCGTGTCGCAGCAGTAGTATGTATGCCATGGGGAGATGCTAGCACAAGTGGGGGGGTTGAGAAAGTGGGGAGGTGTGCGGGTGTAGAGGTGTGGAGTGTCGCTTGTGCGGTAACTATTCGTCGGTGGTAGGTACTTCGGCGGGGGGTTCTGTTGGTTGGGCCGGGACGACTTCTTCCCCGGTGGAGGGCTGGTCGGTTTCTTCGGACTGGGGGGCGTAGCTGTCTACGTTGAAGTAGGCGGCCATGATTTCGCGGACGATGGGGGCCGAGGCGGCCGAGCCTTCGTCGCCGTTAAAGACGAAAGCAGCCACGGCGATTTCGGGATTTTCGTATGGTGCGTAGCCCACGTACCAGGCATGCGTGGGTAGAATGCGGCGCTGCTCGATGTCGTCAAAACCGCACCACTCGCGCTCGATAGCGATGTTGTCGCAGTACTCGGCGGTTCCCGTCTTACCTGCGCTGCTGATGCCAAATTCGTCCAGCCAGTCGACGTAACCGGAGCCGGTGCCGTCTTCGGCATTTACCATGTGCATGCCTTCGGCGATGATGTCCAGCCACTGGCGGTCTACCTCCACGGCGTTAAGCACTTCCGGCTGGAATATGTAGTTACCGTCTTGATCGAATTGTATGGGAATGGTGATTTCGTTTGCCGGCACAGGGTTGCCCTGGCGGTCCTGGTAGCTGAGGTCGCCGTCCTGGTCGCGTAGGACGAGAATTAGGCGACCGTCGCCGTTGCGCACGACGAGGTTGCCGTTCTCGTCGGTCATGTGATGCACGACGCTGGGCCGGTAAAGGAAGCCGCCGTTGGCGATGATGGCGCCCATTTGTGCCACCTGCAGCGGGGTAGAGGTGACGTAACCCTGGCCAATGGCGGCGTTGTAGTCGTCCCCCGTGGACCATGGCTCGCCGTAGTTGATGGCCTTCCAATTGGACGTGGGCATATTGCCGGGCGCCTCGATGGGCAGCTCAATGCCCTGGGTACGCCCGAAGCCGAACTGAAGCGCGTAGTTATAGAGGCGGTCGATTCCCAGGCCTTGCACGACTTCGTCGTTCTGGTTAAAGCCACCGGCAATTTTGTAGAAATAGATGTCACAGGAGTTGGCCAGCGCCAGCAGCATGTTCATCGCGCCATGCGAACCCTCGGCTGTCTGGTAGATCCAACACACGAACTCCTGTGAACGACCCGGATCGTTGGGCGCAAAGCGGTTGGGGATTACAATGCGACCGGGCGCATCTAAGAATCGGTTTGGCGAAATGACGCCTTCCTGGAGCGCACCGGCGGCGGTGACCAGCTTGAAAGTAGATCCAGGCGGGTACTGGCCGGCGATGGCGTGATTGAGGAGTGGTTCATAGTCGTTGCGCGCCAGGCCGAGGTAGTAGTCGACGGGCACTTCTTCGGAAAAACGGTTGTTGTCGAAGGTGGGCACGTTGACCATGGCCAGGATCTGCCCGGTGTTGACTTCAATGGCCACAACGGCGGCGGATTCGATTTCGGGAAGGATGGTTTCGCCTGTGTAATAGTCGCGCCGGGGCGTGTTACGAATTTCTTCGAGCTGGCGGTAAACAATTTCGTATGCTTCACGCTGCAACTCCAGGTCGAGGGTGAGGTGCAGATTGAGCCCGGCAACCGCCTCCTCGGTGTCGCCGATCTGGCGCAACTCGCGGCCGGTCCAGTCAACCTCAATCTGGCGCTCACCCTTGAGCCCGGCCATTTCTTCTTCCATGGATACTTCGAGACCTGACCAGCCAACCCGATCGTCGCGCTCGTAGCCCAGGTCGAGCCAGCCTTCGTCAGGTAGGGGGCCCATGAAGCCTATGATGTGGGACGTATATTCGCCGCTTGGATAGCGGCGCACAGGTTGCGGTAGCACGCGCACGCCCGGCAGATAAGCGCTTTCCTGCTCGATGCGATAGGCCAGGGTGATGGGTACGCCGGTAGTGATGACAGCGGGCAAATATTGCGCGAAGCTATACGTTTCGTATATTTCAGAGATGCTGTCCGGAAGCTGGGGAACGACGCCAGCATTATCGAGCGTCTCGTCCACAGGGGCGCCGTACAGCTGCGAGAGGCGCGAATAAACGCTGACCAACGCTTGGTCGGCCTGCTGCACGAGGGCTCGTTGCTGCACGGTGTTGGTAACCGGCACGCCGGTCATGACCGAGAGGCGCTGGAAGACGCGCTGACGCTCCTCAGGATCGTCGGGCAGAAAGGCGGGCGTGATTGTCACATCAAAACTAGGCATGTTGACGGCAATAGGCGCGCCATTTCGGTCGAAGATTTCGCCGCGCGGGGGGTCGATGGTTAACGTCGCCAACTGGTTGTCGGCAGCCAGGACCTCGAAAGCGGCGCTCTGCGTTTGCTGCAACCAGAGGACGCGGCCCAGGAAGACAACGAGCATGCCGACAATCACGATGCGGAAGAAAAGCAACCGGCCGCGAAGACCTGGATCTTCTTCACCGCCATTTTCAGGTGGCGGCACATCCCAACCGATCATCGACATTGCAAGAACTCCTTGCTCACATCTCTATCTGTCGTGGATAAAGAATCCTCGACAGCCAGCGGAGTAGCCAGTAGATAGGAATACTGAGCAGAGCGTTTATGAATATGGTCAAAGGCAGATCGACCAGCACGTTCAAGCGAATGCCGCGCTGCGCCAGTGCCAGGATAAGGATGTAGATGAACGTGAAAAGCCCAATGCCCAGTCCTGATAGCAGGATTGGAAACAGGTAAGGATTATCGGGCAGGACTTGCCTGATATATGTTAGGGGAAGGACTGCCAGCATCAGGGCCAGCGCCATGCCGCCGGTGGGTCCGATGGAAAAGAGGTCGAGGGCAATGCCGGCGATGAAGGCCCAGATGAGACCTTCATAGGGCCCGCGCAATATGCTCCAGGCGATAGCTACAAGCAGGGCAGGCTGCAAGAAGACGTCAAACACGGATATTCGGGCCAGGAAAGTGGCTTGCAGGATGGTCAGGACGGCCATCAACGGTATCACTACGTACAGTGAACGATTCATGGTGCGGGCAACGTCTCCGGTGGTTCGTCGAAGATGCTCGTGTCGAGTTGTTCAAAGTCGGTGAGCACAAAGACGATTTCCAGATCCTCAAAGTCGACGGCCGGTTGCACAGTGGCATGCTGAAAGAGGTCGGCTTCGTTGCGTTCAGCATCGACCACGCGGCCGATGACGAGGTCCTGTGGAAATTTTCCGCCGAGACCGGACGTCAGAACGACGTCGCCGACCTCGACCTGGGCTTCCTGCTCGATCCAATCCATGGTAAGGGGGCCGCTGCTGCCCGAGCCGAAAATGATCCCGGTCGCGCGTGAGGCGCTGAGGCGCGCGGCGATGCTGCTGATGTTGTCGGTGAGCAGCAGCACCTGGGCGGCATGGGGGCTGGCGCGGAATACCTGGCCGACAAGGCCGCGAGCGCTTTCGACCGGCATGCCGGGCAGGACGCCGTCCTGTGTGCCGCGGTCGATGATGATGCTGCGAAAAGCAGGGCTTGTATCGCGTCCGATGACCGCCGCTGTTACACGCTCAAATTGCGGACTCTGGCTGGCGCGATTGAACATCTCGACGTAGAGTTGATAATCGCTCTGGCGATTGAGCAGCTCGGCATTTTCACGCTCGAGCTGGGCATTGCGCGCTTCGAGTTCGGCAATACGCAGCTCGGCCTGTTGCAGGTCACGCGGGCCGGCAAAGACGCCGGCAAAATTATCGACGCGGCCGGCCGTCCAATTCATGACGGTCGCCACGGGACTGCGCAGGAACGCGAAAGCGCTGTCAAGGTTGCCAGTGCTGTCGAGCACGAGAAAGAACAGCGCCAACGCGGCCAACACCAGGATGGTGGTGGAGCGGACGCGTTGTTCGGTGTCGTGTAGATTCATAGGAGAGATTGGAGATTGTCCGAACTTCGTTCGGGCGGGATTAGAGATTGGGTACGCAGGAATCTCCAATCTCTAATCGCTAATCTCACATTGTTAGTGATGCGTACTACCTCTATCCAGCCCTACTAACACACGGCCGTAGTTGTCGAGGTCTTCAAGGACGCGGCCTGCGCCGCGGGCTACACAAGTCATGGAATCTTCGGCGACCCAGACGCGCATTTTGACGGCGTCTTCGATACGGTCGGCAAGACCCTGAATCTGTGCGCCGCCGCCCGCGAGGCAGACGCCGGTCTCCATGAGATCGGCGACCAGTTCCGGGGGCGTTTCGTCGATGGCGTCGCGCACGGTGTCGACAATGATGTTGATGGAAGGCGCCAGTGCCTCGCGCAGCTCAATGCTACTGATCTCGACCGATTGTGGCAAGCCGTTGATCAGGTTGCGACCGCGCATGGTCATCGTTCGCTCTTCGGGCAGGGCAAAGGCGGAGCCGATTCCAATCTTGATGCGCTCCGCCATGCGCTCGCCGATGAGCAGGTTATATTTATTGCGGGCGTATTGGATGATATCCTCGTCCATTTCGTCGCCGGCGACACGAATGGAGCGGCTGATGACGATGCCACCCATAGCGAAGATGGCGACTTCAGTGGTGCCGCCGCCTATGTCGACGATCATGCTGCCACGGGATTCGATGATGGGCAGCCCGGCGCCGATGGCGGCTGCCATGGGCTCTTCGATGAGAAAGGCCTCGCGCGCGCCGGCGGAGATGGTCGCATCGTACACGGCTCGCTTTTCTACCTCCGTGACGCCGCTGGGAACGCCCACCACCACGCGGGGACGGGGAAAGGGTACGAGCATCTGCTCGTGGGACTTGCTGATGAAGTACTTCAGCATGGCTTCTGTGATCTCGAATTCTGAAATGACGCCATCACGCAGCGGGCGGATGGCGACGATGTCGGCGGGCGTGCGTCCAACCATTTCTCGCGCCTCTGCGCCAATTGCCAGAGGACGGCGGGTTCGTTTGTTGATTGCCACCCATGATGGTTCGTTAATGACAATGCCACGGTCACGCACGCTGACCAACGTATTTGCGGTTCCCAAGTCTATGCCGATATCCAGTGAAAAAAGACCGAGTAACCAGTTGAGTGGTCTAAACAACGCTTGTTCCTTGCTTCATAGTTTGCGGCCGAGATTCCACGCTCTGAACAATAGACAGCGCGCCGTGTCGCTGGACAAAATTGCAATTTTGTCCTACAGGAGGCGATCCGCGGGATTATACCATATCACGTCCTCGCTGCACGAAGTACTGGGTGGCACATCTCGGTAGTTTCTCCAAAACCGCTACCAGAGCGCAAATCTAACGCGATAAGCTTAAAATAGTGTGAAGGGAAAGCGACGTTAAGCCACCGTTATCGCCCAAAAATGAAAAAAAGGCGCCCGCGGGGGAGCGCCTTTATAGTGGAGATGGCGGGAATCGAACCCGCGTCCGAAAAATTCGACCTCTGAACGTCTACAAGCTTAGCCTGTCTATTTCAATTTCACCGCCGTGGCCCCGACCGGCCGGGTCACACGGGCAGCTACTCCGATGGCCCCCGAAAGGGCCGCTTACCCCCGCCTATCGGCGTCGGCGAGGCGCATATTGACGTTTATGACATCCGGCTCTGCACCGGTCAACAAACGAAGCAGGCGGACGAGGTTCCATCTTTGGGAACCTTCACGCTTCCTATCGCTTACGCAGCGAGGGGGAGAGCGCTGTACGCAACATTTCTGTTGGCACTTAAAGTGTGCTTTCAGTTTTGCGAGTTGAAAAGCATGCTCGGCTTGCAGTCCAGGACCAGCCTTCCCCGTCGAAGCCTGTCATCCCCAGACAGGTTAGAGTATAGCATAGAAGTCGCGTTTTGGCTATTGGAGGAAAGTTAGATTGGACAGAGGACAAGGGAGGGAAAAGGCAGAAGGGGACGGGAGACGGCGATGGGGGAGAGTGGTTCGCGTGATGTGACGAAGGTGATAGAATCTTGTGCAAAGTGTCATATGGGGGGCTGGGTGCTTTGGATAGAAGTGACAACTTTGAATTCATGATGGAGACCATCTGACGAATGATTGAAAACCTAAATCCGTTCGCGATTGCCCAGGCACAGCTTGATGAAGCGGCTGCTGTGCTGCAACTTGATCCGGATATGCATGCTTTCTTGCGCGAACCGATGCGCGAGTTTCATTTTACGATTCCCGTGCGGATGGACGACGGTAGAACCCGAGTTTTCAAGGCTTTTCGCGTGCAGTACAACGATGCCCGTGGGCCCGGTAAGGGGGGCGTGCGTTTTCACCCCGACGAGACGATTGACACAGTGCGCGCCTTAGCGGCGTGGATGACGTGGAAGACGGCGGTGGCTGATATTCCGCTGGGCGGCGCCAAGGGGGGAGTGATCTGCAATCCGCGCGAGCTGTCGCGCGGCGAGCTGGAGCGGTTGAGCCGTGGCTACATGCGCAATGTGTGGCGCTTTGTGGGGCTGGACCAGGACTCCCCGGCGCCGGACGTGAACACGAACGCGCAAATCATGGCCTGGATGCTGGATGAGTATGAGACGCTGACAGGGCAGCACGAGCCGGGGGTGATCACGGGCAAACCACTGGAGCTGGGGGGCTCGGCGGGCCGGCCTCCGGCGACGGCGATGGGAGGCATTTTTGCAATACGGGAGACGGGACGGGTGTTGGGTATCGATTTACAGGGCGCTACGTGCGCCATCCAGGGCTACGGCAACGTCGGCTCGTTCGCGCATAAGCTGGCGGTGGAGATCCTGGATTTGAAGGTGGTGGCGGTGAGCGACGAGTTTGGCGGCATCTATCACGCCAATGGGCTGGATTACCCAACGATTGCCGCGCACGTCCGCGAGACGGGGCGCGTGCCGGATGCGCCGGACGCTGACGCGATCAGCAACAATGACCTGCTCACGCTGGACGTAGACGTGCTGATCCCGGCGGCGATTGAAAACCAGCTCACTGGGCAGAATGCCGACGAAGTGCGGGCGCGCATCATCGCCGAGTTGGCCAACGGACCGACGACGCCGGAAGCGGACGACGTCTTTGACGAGAAGGGTATTTACGTCATTCCGGATTTTCTGTGTAATGCCGGCGGCGTCACCGTTTCCTATTTTGAGATGGTGCAGAATGCATACCAGTTTTATTGGGACGAGACGCTGGTGTCGGATAGGCTGGATAAGAAAATGACGACGGCGTTTCACGCGGTGCACGATATGGCGCAGCGCAAGCAGGTGAGCAACCGCGTGGCGGCGTATCTGGTGGCAATTGACCGGGTGGCGACGGCGGTCAGGTTGAGGGGATGGGTTTAGTTTTACCGCAGAGGCCGGAGAGGGCGTAGAGATTTGGAGATTAGAGATTGAAGATTAGCTCCCCACTCTCCAGTTCTCTAGTTCTCAAATCCTCTCCTGTACTATTGTGTTTTTAGAACGTTTGTGCTATACTAAAAGGTATTGGAGAAGAGTGCAGGCGGTGGTTATTGAGTTTGTGAAATGGGTGAAGAGTGCTACTATTTAGGCATCGAGCCAATGGAGTTCTGCCAGTTATAAGGAGCAAGAGAGATGTACCAAAAGATTATTATTG
>JAICPS010000698.1 GCA_025929715.1 Anaerolineae bacterium
CAGAATGCCGTTCTCTGCAACGTACCGGTCGCTGACGCTTTCGCGTATCGTTTGGGCTCACGACACCTTCCAGGGAGGATGAGGTTCCTGGGCTAATGCTCCACTCCAGGCCACGTTTCTCGCTGTGCCACTAATTGCCACTCATTGCCTCTGTTGCGCCTGCGTGTCGAGGGCTGCTCAAGAAAAGCAGGAGCGTGCCCAACAGAGCGGCGAGGATCGAGGCGACAAGTATGGCCACTTTTGCCGTGTCCACCAGCGTCGCGTCTTCGAAGGCGGCGCTTGCGATGAAGAGCGAGATGGTGAAGCCGATGCCGGCCAGACCACTGGCGGCGAATAGCTGGCCCCAGGAAACGCCGCGAGGCAATTCGGCCAACCCGAGGCGCACACTAAACCAGGCAAATAAGGAGATGCCAAGCGGCTTGCCCACGACTAGACCAAATAGGATGCCGAGAGAAACCGGACTAAGCAGGTTCGGCGAAGCCTGACCTCCCAGTGCTACCCCGGCGTTGGCCAGGGCAAAGATCGGCAAAATCACGTAGGTCGTCCACGGGGTCAGCCCGGTTTCCAATTGCTGCGAAGGCGACTGCATGCGGTCGGCGATGGACTCCAGGCGTCGCGCCGCGGCCTGTTGCCTGCTATCCGCCTCGCCCTGCCACTCTACGGGCAGCTCGAAACTATCCAGCAATGTGACGGCCTGGAGCAGCAACCCGCGCATCTCCGGCGGGCTGCGTGTGGGTATGGTAAGCGCCAGCAGCACGCCGGCAATTGTCGCGTGCACACCCGACTCCAGGAAAGCCAGCCAGAGGCCAATACCCAGCAGGGCATAGGGCAGCACGGCGCGGACGCGCGCCCGATTCAGGCCAACGAGAGCCAGGAAAAAGAGTCCCGCAACGCCGAGGCTGAGCCAGGAGATTTCAACCGCATAGAAAAGGGCAATGACCAGGATCGCGCCCAAGTCGTCGGCGATAGCCAGAGCAGTGAAGAAAACTTTGAGGGAGAACGGGACGCGCTTGCCCAGCACCGTCAGGATGCCCAGCGTAAAGGCAATATCGGTTGCCATAGGAATTCCCCAGCCCGCTATCCCAGGACCGCCCCAGTTGAAGAGAAGGTAGATGATAGCCGGCAGGATCATGCCACCAAGCGCCGCGGATACCGGCAGTGCAGCCTGTTTTGGTTCGGCCAGCTCGCCGGAAAGGATCTCGCGCTTGATCTCCAGGCCGACGACGAAGAAAAAGATGACCATCAGTCCGTCGTTGACCCACGCCAGCAGAGGTTCGGCGAGAGAAGAGTCGCCGAAGGAGAAGGCCAGTGGCCTATCCCAAAACGCGAAGAAGGTTTCGGCCAGAGGCGAGTTACCCAGGAACAGTGCTAGAATCGTGGCAATCAGTAAGACGATTCCGCCGGATGCGGCCAGCCGCGTAAACTCCTGAGTCAAGAGTCGGGCCCGCACACCCAGCGGCCGTTCAACTACTTCCAGAAGTGACTCTAGATCCCATGGACCGTCGTAGCGCTCGCCGTTGATGAAAAAGGTAGGTGTGCCGTTGGCCCCGCTGCGGATGCCGCTCCGAAAATCCTCGCGCACGCGATCAGTATAGGCGCCGCCTGCCAGTTCCTGCCGGAAGCGCGCCATGTCAAGACCGATGGCCGCGGCATATTCGTGGATGCGCGGCTCAGTCAGATCGTCGTGCAGAAAAAGAGCATCGTGCATCTCCCAGAATTTACCCTGTGCGCCGGCTGCCTCCGCTGCTTCGGCCGCCAGACGGGCATGGGGATGGGCGCTTTCGATGGGCAGGTGCCGGTAGACGTAGCGCAGCCGATCGCCTAGTTGCTCCTGCAGCCCCTGTATATCATGGTAAACGAGGCGGCAGTATGGACACTCATAATCGCCATACTCCACAAGTGTGACCGGCGCATCATCACGCCCCTGCACATGGTCTCGTTCACTTATCGGGAAGACCAGTCTGGGACGTGGTTCGGCAACATTTGTCACGACATTCCTGTAAGGATCTCTTCGATTTGCTCCAACGTCAGCGGTCCGCGGTGGACTGTCCTGACGATGCCTTCGGCGTCTACGAAGTAGGTGGTGGGTAGATTGATGACGCCATAGCGGTCGGCGACTTCGGCGTGCTCGTCGAGCAGGAGGGGGAAGCTTAGCGATACGTCGAGGTCATTGGCGAGGAAGTCGCCGATGA
>JAICPS010000195.1 GCA_025929715.1 Anaerolineae bacterium
CGCCGCGGTGGCCTCGGTCAGGTCATGACGTTCAAGTGTATCGGCGACCATTCTATTACTGCGCGTATTCGACCAGACAAGATGCACTGTGCACCCCCGGGTATTAATGGGGGTCTTCCAGGACGTACCGGCAAGGTTCTGATGAACGGCGTGTCCATCGATCGCTTCCCGCCAATCGAGTTCAGGCCAGGCGACGTGATTGAGCTTCGCATGCCAGGCGGCGCCGGCTTCGGACCCGTGGAGCAACGAGAAACGGAGCGCATTCTAGACGACCTGCGCAACGCCTATATCACGCAAGAGGGCGCACGGTTAGACTACGGGTTGCAGAGTGCTGACACAATCGGCGTAAACGCTACCGCGGAAAATCGGAAAATGAAATCGAGAGACATTTGAGATGAGCACGTTTGATCCGATTGGCCTTGAAGTCCAATGGCAGCGCCTCGTTGCCATTGCCGACGAAATTGACACAGCCGTAATTCGAACCTCGTTCTCCACAATTGTTGGCGAGAGCCACGATTTTGGTTGCGTACTAATGGATGGACAGGGATCAGGCCTGGCACAGGCGCAGTGGAGCCCACCCCAATTCTGTACGATGCTCCCAAGAACCACAAAGGTGATGTTGACACGCTTTCCGATCGAGACACTTTGCGAAGGTGACGTTCTGGCGACAAACGATCCCTGGATCGGAAGTACGCACTTGCCCGATTACAACCTCGTTTCGCCCGTCTTCTGGAAGGGCAAAGTAGTTGCCTTCCTCGGAACGGTAGCCCATGTCTCCGATGTGGGCGGGCATCTGGGTGACCTGGAGGCATCCGACATGTTCATGGAAGGAACACGCCTGATGCCCAATAAGTTTTACGAGGACGGTCAGGTAAACCGCGTCGTTGAGGAGTTCATTGCCGCCAATTGTAGAGTGCCCAAGATGGTTCTCGGCGATCTGCACGCCATCGTAGGCACACACAGGATTGGAACTCGTCGCATACACGAATTCCTAAATGACTACGATCTCGACGACCTCGTGGAGCTGTCAAGTGAGATACGCACGCGGTCCGAGCGGGCCATGCGGCGCGCCATCGAAGCGTTACCCGATGGCGTCTCCACTTACGAGTTGACCGCCGACGGTTATCTGGAACCGTTCACCTTGCGTGCGACAATCGAGATCCGTGGCTCCGATATGTACATTGATTTTGCTGGAAGTTCGCCGCAGCAGTATCACTCTGCAATCAACGCTGCCTTCAACATTACACACGCCACAACCGTCTATCCCCTCAAGGCAATGCTTGCCGCGGCTATCCCTAACAACGATGGCTTGGTCGAGCCATTTCATATCACCGCCCCAGAAGGCTCAATTGTGAATTGTACGTTCCCAGCGCCGGTCAAAGCGCGTGCGAAGGTAATTAAGCATATTCCCCCACTTATTTTTGGAGCGCTTACATCGCTGTTACCAGACGAAACCATCGCCGCGGCGGGAGGGATCTTTCCATTCCATATCGTAGGCAAAGATGAACGGTACGGAAGTTTTGCGGTACATATGCTGCCACACGGTGGATTAGGCGCCACACGAGACGCAGATGGACTCCTTCCGGCAGCCTATCCGCATAACAGCACGGTGACGCCCACCGAGATCATCGAATTGCAATGTCCCGCGCTAATGCTACGCAAGAGGATGATACAAGATTCAGGTGGCCCGGGACGCCGCCGCGGTGGGCCAGGCCAGGAGATCGTACTTCGCTGCACAGCACAACGGTCCATTATGTTAACCATTCGTCCCGACCTGATGAAATTCCCGGCGCCTGGTCTTGCAAAAGGTGCGGAAGGCGCTCGCGGCGAAGTGCTCCTTAACGGAGAGCGAGTCGAACGCTTTACGCCGATTCAGTGGAATCCAGGCGACGTCGTGGTGCTTCGAGTGCCGGGCGGTGGTGGACACGGCAATCCGCAAGAGCGTGAGCCCGAGCGCGTTCTTGAAGACCTGGAGCTCGGTCATATTTCATTGCGCGCCGCTCGAGAACAGTATGGACTGGCGAGCGACGTCGATCCCGAGCAGCTTCGTCTCCAGGCAATTCGGCGCTATGTCAAGGCTCGGAAAAGCGTCTGAAGTCACTATGTTCTCCGTCCGGGGCAGGGCCTGGTTGTACCTCAGTCACTCCATCACCGTGAAACTATTCTGAGGAAACTATCAAGGAAAAACGAAGTGATTGACCTGGCAATAGTGAATGGAGTGATCATCAGTTCCACGGACTCTGGCGACGCCTCTCATCTGCCACGTATGACCGTGCTGGTACATAATGGCAAAATCGAGGGTCTACTGCAGCCACATGCGCCCTTCGACGCGGCACAGGTACTCGAAATCGACGGCATGTTCGTCATGCCTGGCGTTATCGACATCCACTTTCATTCGAAAGGAGACGCTTTCGAAAACCGTGGCAACTTTCTTTCTGAAACCAAAGCTGCGGCCGCAGGCGGTATCACCACGGTTTTCGAAATGCCTATCTCTAAGCCGGCTACTTCGACGCTGGAGGTCTGGGAGCGCCGCAGAGAGGTCGCCGAGCGTGAGGCCTACGTCAACGTGGCGCTCTACGCCGCGCCGGGTCATTGTGACGCCGACGAGATCAAGGCAATGGCCGAAGCAGGCGCAATTGGTTTCAAGCTCCTACTAACAAAGTCACCGCCTGGCCGTGAAGCTGAGTTTCTCGGCGTAACCGCCTCCAATCTTGCTGAAGTTGTTCAAGCGCTCGAACTCATTCGCGAGACCGGTCGCCGTTGTGTCTTTCACGCGGAGGATCAGCCGTTGCTCGATCTCTACACGGCACGTTCATTGATGAGTCAAAATCCGGACTACAAGAGACACAGGCTCTCGAGGCCTTCTATTGTCGAGTCCACTGCGGTTGCCGCGCTAGTAGCAGTTGCCCGCGCGCTAAACACGCCGATACACATTGCTCACGTTAGCAGCCATGCAGCTATCGAATGGATCCGTGCGGGACGGGAGCTTGGGGCGCCTGTCTCCTCGGAAACCTGTCCACACTACCTTTTCTTTACAGACGATGTTCTGGAAGAGATAGGGGCTTACGGGCGGATCAATCCGCCGATGCGCGGGAAGGAAGATCAGGAGGCGCTCTGGCAAGCACTAAAGACCGGTGTTATAGATGTGGTGGCGACAGACCACGCCCCGTTCACGGTAGACGAGAAAGAAGAAGGACACGGGCGAATACTTAACGCCCCTCCCGGTCATCCGGGGGTGGAGGCCATGGTATCGATGATCATGACCGCAGCGCTTGAATCGCGTATTACACTTTCACAGGTAGTCGAACTTTTAAGCACGCGCCCAGCTCAACTATTTGATCTCTTCCCGCGTAAGGGGTCGTTGCAACCCGGCGCGGACGCCGACATTACCATTTACGATCCCCGCACAAAGCACCAAATCGACCGGCGCACGTGGCGAAGCCGCGCTGCCGGAAGTAACTACCTTTACCATGGCGTTAGCACGAGCGGTCGCGTCTACGCCACACTGGTGAGTGGCAAAGTCGTCTATCAAGACGGCGAGATAGTGGGCCAACCAGGAGACGGCCGCATCGTGCGCCCAGGAACCTAGCAACCGTGCAATCATGTAATTTGAAAACCGGTGTGGAGTAGGTGGACAGCCAATGGCCGCCGAGATCACTATCAGACCGCTTAAGGAAACAGAGGAGTATCATTGGGCTGAGCATGTTCAGAGGCAGGCATGGAACATGCAGGAGGTCGAGATTGTTCCCTCCCATCTTCTGATTACGGCCGACAAGAACGGGGGCCTGGTCTTAGGAGCCTTCCACCGAGAGCAAATGGTAGGAATGCTTCTCGGCTTTCTTGGCCAGGATGAGAATGGTCGGTACAAGCATTGCTCGCACATGATGGGAGTGATTCCGTCTCATCGTGGCAAAGGAATTGCCACGGCGCTAAAGTCAGCACAGCGAGATTTTGCCCTTAGGCAAGGGTTGGACCTGGTCACCTGGACGTACGACCCGCTCGAACACGTCAACGCGACGTTGAACATCGCACATCTTGGCGCCACAAGCGGGACGTACTTGCGCAACGCTTATGGTGAAATGCGCGATGCACTCAACCAAGGGCTTTTCAGTGATCGCCTGCAGGTCGACTGGTGGATCCGGTCAGGCCGAGTACGTGCTTCGATGGATCGCACACGCCGCCCGCCTTCATTCGCGTCCTTGCAGGAGGCAGGCGGGAAGGTGATCAACAAGACTCATATGGACAAACGTGGGCTGCTTGAACCTGATAGTTGGTCGGCCGAAGACGCCTTCACAATATTGCTGGAAATACCCATGGATTTCCAACAAATCAAGGGTATGGATATGAGCCTCGCACGTGCCTGGCGTCAAATGACGCGAGCGATCTTCGAGCGATCCTTTAAGGAACGATACCAAGTCACAGAGTTTCTACGGGAGAAAGAGGCTGACAATAGACGTTGCTTTTATGTTTTGGAGAAGAGTACAGACATGTACGTGAGCGGATGAACGGGCTCCGGACGGGCCACTGCAATCCCCAACGGCGCGCTGTTCATGCGCTTGTCTGGCACTGTGGATGACTTGGCTCGCCCCACAGATTAATGCCAGCCGTCTGTCACATAACTGTGATGCTGGTGTACAAGATTGGTGAAGTCCTGTTCAAAGTATGAGCCCATGAGAGAACCTCTACTTCGGAAAATTCTTGTCTCTCTGGATGGTTCTGTTCTGGCGGAACTGGCCTTGCCTCATGCGAAAGCACTTGCGCAAAAGTTTGATGCGCGACTGATTTTACTATGGGTGATCGAACCAATGCCGCTAATTTTGCCTGTAATGGATTATGCGGTGGTTCCCGACGAGTACGTCGAGTTGTCCAATAGGTTGGAGGAACAGGCTGAACGATATCTGAGCCGACTCTGCAAGTCGCTTCTCGAGCAGGATGTAGCGACAAACGTGCTCGTAATAAGAAGCGATTCAGTCACCGACGCCATTGTCGATTTCGCTGAACAGGAAGGGGTGGATCTAATCGTAAAGACGGATTATGGCCGTTCGGGCATCAGCCGCTGGGTCTTCAGCAGCATCACATGTAAGCTCTTAGAGCAAGCGTCGTGTCCTGTTTTTATAGTCAAAGTGAACCAAGCGAACAACTGAATCGGCAATCAGGCAGACAGAATTTCGAGATCGGGCAATGACAGCCAAACGCACAAACGGGATACGATACGTCCCACATACCCCAGCAATGGCTATCGGCTTAGCAAATTACCCTTTTTTGCGCCGCCGAACTGCTGCGCACTCCTGTATATCCAAAAAGGGTTGGAGATAATCTCATGTAACTACCCCGCAAGAAAGCACATACCTGCAGGGGACCTTCATTGTGAAGCGCGTCATGCTTTGCATCCGACTTTACCGGTCGTCTTCGTTCACTCTCACCAAGAAGACGGGACATGGCGCTTGCTCCAGCACCTTCGTGGCCACGCTGCCAAAAACCCAGCGGCTGATGCCCGAACGGCCATGAGTGGTCTTGACGATGAGGTCCACTCCTTTCTGTTCCGCAAAATCGACAATCGCATCGGCCACTGAATGGCTTCTTAGCACCGTCATATCGGTGGGCACTTTTTGTTCCAGAAGCGCCTGGCGCAGTCGACCAAGGTAAAGTTCAGCTTGCTTTTGAACCTTATCGGCAAATTCGTGGTACTCAAATGGCACCATCTCAAAGCCCATCACCGGCATAACAGGCGGCAGCGACTGTACCACCCAGACGAGGATCAGTTGGGCATCAAACTTCTGCGCCAAAGCTTTCGCATAAGGTAGCGCTCTTTCTGCCAATTCTGAGCCATCCAGAGGAACCAGTATCTTGCGTAGCATAACAACGCTCATCTTGAGTTTCGTATCATTCTAAAGCACGAAATTCTCCTTGGCCGGGGCTATGTCGAACCCGCCCTAGGGTTTTCATATACCTGGGGGACCGTTCCTTCCATCACCTCGTCGGATTGCGGCCTGACAAAATGGCCGCCCCCGCGCCTGCCGACTACCTCTCCATCGCGGAAGACAACTTCCCCGCGGACCATGGTCTGGCGTAGGCGTCCGCGCAGTTCCATCCCGCTAAAGAGACGATCACAAGGTGCCGCCCTGCTTTGCCAGTTGCGGCGATCGACGACCGTTGTTCCCTGTGGATCAAAGAGAACGAGGTCGGCGTCAGCACCTACCTGTATGATGCCCTTGTGGGGAAAAAGCTTGTACATCATCGCCGGCCGCGTCGAAACGAGTTGCACAGCCTGCGCAATGCTAAAGCGCCCACGTAGCGCCATATCGAGGATCAGCGGATAGAACACGTCAATACTGGCTATGCCTGGCGGGGCGAAACGCAGGTCGTTCCAGGTCTCTTCCTTTTCCGCTAGCGCAAAAGGTGAGTGATCACTGGCAATAACGTTGATGATCCCTTCTCTGAGACCCATCCACAATGCATCCTGGTGGCGGCTGTTGCGTATTGGTGGATTTACCTTGCCAAAAGGCCCTACATCGCCTAGAGCACTGGCTGTGAACAGTAGATACTGTGGACATACTTCCGCAGTGACTGGCAGCCCGCGACGCTGGGCATCGCCGATGAAAGCCACGCCCTCGGCGGTGCTTAGGTGAGCCACATGCACACCACGCCCTGTATCCATTACCAGCGCTATGAGCATCGCGATTGCCGCACTTTCCACGACTGCCGGGCGTACTAGCGCATGTTCTTCGAGAGTGCGCACACGTTTACCACCGGCCCGTTTCTCAAACCAATCCAACAGGCTGTTGCTCTCAGCATGAAATACAGCCGGATGTTCATAGGGCTTGATCAACTCCAGCAATTGATATAACGCATCATCGGTTACTGCACACAACCCTTCAAACTCGTCGGCCCTGCCCTCTGGCGCGGCCGTCAGGAAGGTTTTGAACCCAATCGCTCCTGCTTCTACCATCTTCTCGATGTGCCAGGGATTGAGTCGGGCTGGGGCTGCATAAAGGCCAAAATTGACATATGCTTCTAGCTCTCCGAGGGCACGTCGTCGCTCAAACACCTCTACAGTAGAGGTTCCCGGCTTAGAAATGGGCATCTCGAATACAGTTGTGACGCCACCGGCCGCCGCGGCTCGCGTTTCCGTAGCAAAATCGCCTCGCTCGGGATATGCAGGCGCTCGGCAGTGGAAATGGATGTCAATCGCCCCGGGTAAGACTAACAGGCCGGCAGCATCAATAATCGCGCCTCTCTTTTTACCAAAACTAGGCTGCCGGATCTCGCTGATAACGCCATCTTCGATGACTAGATCGGCCGGGAATATCTGGCTGTCCTTTACAACGTTGCCGTTGATGATCGTCGTAACCTTCATTTACACGTCTTCCGTTTTATTAGATTTGCCCACTGCCAACCGGTTGTAAATAACGGTTGAACCACTTTAAGATACGTCGTAGACGTTCAATCCGATTGCCGGGTCTTCCGCCGTTCATAAGACCGTGACTCTCATTCTCAAAAATTACCATTTCCACGTCACGACCCAGCCAGCGCAAGGCGGCAAACAGTTCTTCCGCCTGCCCCAGCGCGCAACGGTGGTCGGCGTCGCTATGGATGATTAACAGTGGTGTGTGAATCTGCGCCGCGTAGGCCAACGGCGAGGATCGCCAAAACAGCTCCACATCCTCCCACGGTCTTCCGCCTCCCTCGCTTTCTGCCTGTTCGGGACCGTTGTCCGACGTGCCAAACTTGCTGATGAGATTGCTAATAGAGCGCTGCGTCACTGCCGCCGCGAATCGATCGCTGTGTCCTACGATCCAGTTGGTCATGAACCCCCCGCAACTCCCGCCCGTCACGCCCATCCGCCGCTCGTCAAGGCAAGGCCGCTGCGCAAGCTCGTCCACTCCTAGCATGATCTCAGCAAACTCGTGTTCATGTTTCCCATAATAGTTGCCAAACGCGTGAGCCTGCCCATATCCTGCCGTCGTGCCCCGTTGGTTAAAATAGGCCACAATATATCCTGCATTTGCCAGGCACTGGAATTCGTGATTGAAGTCCCACGAAAACA